>NZ_LYUY01000078.1:0-6505 GCF_001675785.1 Wolbachia endosymbiont of Nomada ferruginata | reverse complement strand
AGAATTTCATATACCTAGCTATGAGTAGGGTTATGTTAAAGAGGGAATATGCTTGAATTTACTTGTTTCCGGACAACCTCTAATACGAAAAAAGAAAGCGCTATGGTAGGCAGTTTGGTGCCTGGCATAATGATTGGTGGTTTTCTTGGTGTTGTACTTGGAGCTGGTGTGTATGTTGCAGTAAGTCTTTCTGGTGGTATGATACTAGGTGTAATGATAGCATCTGTTCTTGTTGCTAGTATAGCTGTTGGGCTGGCCATGTATTTTTTGAGTCAAGACTATGAACAGGCTAAAGCGATAGAAAAAACTATTAGCACTGTTAGCTCTGAAATATCTGTTGATGATACAACTGCCGCTAATAAAAATAATAAAGAAGGGCCACAACTTACATATAGCTGACCCAAGCAACACGTCATACCGCGATTCATTCGCGGTATAGATTCCGCTAACTAGTAGCGGAATGACGAATGTGTCGTTTTTCAAATTGTCGTAAGTCACTTTAGCTATAATACACACAAGGAGGGTGTCATCCCAGCGCCCCTATGATGTCATCCCAGTGCTTGACACTGGGATCCAGAAAAGTTTGCTTGTAAACTAGCATGGAAAGTAGCTGATCTTACACTAAATGAATGTTTTTGATGAGGTTGCATAGAAGCTGGATTCCAGTGTCAAGCACTGGAATGACATCGTTTACTATGTGCCATATTGCAATGTTCGTACAGTTGTAGATTTATTCGCGGTATAGATTCCGCTAACGAGTAGCGGAATGACGGTTTTTCAAATTGTCGTAAGTCAGTTTAGCTATAATATCAAATTTCACAACTTCACCAACTATTTCTTTCTATTAAATAAGAATAAATTGCCTATACAAAAATAGATTGGCAATATTTCAAGTCTGCCAAGCAGCATTAAAAACGATAGAAATAATTTTACTTCATTACTGAAAGAGGAATAATTACCCGAAGGACCTATTAAATTACTAAATCCCGGGCCAGAGTTTGTAAGCGTTGCAGAGACTGAGCTGATGCTAGTTATAAAGTCTGCATTGCTTAAGTAAGACATCACTATTGATGAAATGGTAAACGTTAACATGAAAATTGCAAAAAATATAAAGACAGAGTGAACTTCATCATTCTCCAGGGTTTTTCCATTGAATTTTACCCTATTGCCTGCGCCTGGGTTCAATAAAAGGCGAAAGTGATTTTCTATAGATCTTAGAAAAATGATCAAACGAAAGATTTTGACACCACCACTTGAAGAACCGCTACATCCACCAACAAAGGTTAGAAAAAAAGCTAAGACTGAAATGAAACTCCAATCTATATGACTACAGATTGCATAACCAGTTGACGTAATCAAGGAAGTGATGGTAAATGTGCTGCATCTAAATGATAATGACACTCCTAAATCAACATTTTTATACAACCAAAAACAAGCAAATAAAGATGAGATAGTAGCTATCTTAACAAAGTAAGAGACCTGTTCATCATAGCAAATGTCTAACCGTCTTATAATTTTTAAATAGCTAAGAAAAGGCAGAGAACCCAAAATCATAAAAATGATCGTTATGACTTCTAACATAGGGTTATTATAGTGCCCTATAGAATCATTATAGTTAGCAAATCCACCAGTTGATACGGCGGACATTCCGTGACATATTGCATCAAACAGTGGCATACCAGCTAGATAATAGGAAGATATACATAACAAAATTAGGCCATAATATATTGCTGTAACATGAATCACTACGCTTCGCGTGTTCGGCAACTTCCTTTTGGTAGCATCTGAATATTCAGAATAAAGTAAATTATTTAGGCTGAGAATCTTGAGCATAGGAAACACTGCAATTCCTATAGTTATTACACCAAAACCCCCCATGTTGTGTAGCATTGCTCTCCACAGCAATATTCCTGGAGATTGTTTTTCAATATCATTAAATATAGTTGCCCCTGTGGTTGTGATGCCAGATATCGTTTCAAACAATGCATCAACATAGCTCAGATTATCAAAATAGAAAGGAATAGCTGCAAACAGAGACAAGGCAATCCAGGTGCAACTAGTAATCGCAAAAATTGCTGGCATTCCATGCAATCTACTTAATTTACCGAGTAAAATAAAAATTGCGCCAGATGTGCAGGTAATTATGAATCCAGCGAGGAAATTTTTCCATTTGTAGCTGAGACATTTATTAGTAATAGCAGGAATAAGCATTGCTAAGCTAAACAGCAATAGGAATATTCCCACAATAAATGCAATTGAACGTAAAGTTTGTAAACGTTGATGATTTTTCATAGAGTTACTTCCTCGCTATACAAAGCCATAAAAGCTACTCTAACGTCAAGCATTTTGTTGGCCTTTATTAACAGTATACTTGATTTACTTGTAAATATGTGTGATAATTAAATTTTTATTAGAGGTAAGATATGGTTGAATTAACTAATGCACAAGAAGAAATTCTAGATTCATTAAGACAGGCAGTCCGGAATGGCAATTTTCAGGAAGTCCAGAACGTACTCGACAATAATGAACATAATGATATACAAGCAGTTTTGAGCCACGAGTGGACTTTGACTAGTGACAAAGGTACAATTTTAGATTTTGTTATGTGTTGTAGCATTACAATTAAAGCTCAAGTAGAGATCATTGAACAAATTTGGAAGGAAGCTGATCAAAAAACTCGTGATTTTTTGTGTAATACAGAATACGATCTAGCAAGAGGTGATAGTGTTAACACAATAAATATGCTTAGAGGCCTGCAAGAAAGGACCAACGATTCTAATAACGGACCTGTTCTTGGAAAAGTTATTCAAGAAATGGAAGAGCACAAGAGGGTAATGGATCTTGGTTCCAACTTAGAAGAAGCAATAGAAAACCTTGATATTGATCAAGTTAAAGCAGCATTAGAGAATTGTGGTGAAAATGCAGCAAGGGTTTTAGAGCTAGGGGTATATTGGAATGATGGAAGCATAGATGCCCTTTTAGTTTGTCCTCTGCTGACTAACTATGATAGAGAATTGAACCAAGAAGATGTGGAAAAGATAAAAGAAAGCTTTAAATTAATGTTTGATGCTGCTTCTCCAGGGCTCCTTGGGTTCGAGCCCAATGGAAATAACTATGTAATGAGTAAACTTGTAAGGGCACAAAAATATCTTGCTAAAATACCTGGAGTAGGTGAGCAATGCTTTCAAGATTTGATTCAAGAATTTGAGGAAAAACTTAGTAAAGATACACTAGATAATGCCAAGACTGATGATCAGATAGCATGGGATAAAGCGTATGCGACTCGATTTTCACAAGAAATCAATCATGATTTGTTTGAGAATGATGAATTTAATGCTTTTATGGATGACACTGATCTAGGTCAAGACACCGAAAACTCTGCACTGACTGCAGACAACAAAACCCCAGAAAAGAACGAAACAACCTTCTGGAGTGAACACAAAGGGAAGATTTCTCTAGGTGTTGGTGGACTATGCGCAGTTGGTGCTGTTGCAGCCTATGTGCTAGCGTATCCTGCAGTTGCACTGGCTTTAACAGTTTTAGCAGCAGTTATATTAATAGGTGCTGGTATTGCTAAGGTTTGTGAGAAATCAGAAAGCCCAAATACGAAAAGCTCGGACCCAGTTGTTTCTGAGTATTGCAATAATGCAAAAAGCTGTTAATCAGTAATCCATTGTTATCCCAGCGCGGCGCGCTGGGATCCAGGAATTTTATTAAGTTGGTAAGCATAAAAGTAGCCGTTTTATGTTAAAATACAACGTTTTGATGATTATGAAAAGGCTGGATTCCAGTGTCAAGCACTGGAATGACAAGAAGAGGGTACTTGGATGACAAGAAAGAGGCACTGGCTCTTGGATGGAAAGCTGGATTCCAGACTGGAATGACACCTCTCTTAGTAAAAATTACTTTTATATCATAACGTTCGTACAGTTGTGCGCACCGCTAGAACAAAGAATATAAAAAAAGTGTTGCCGTCACGTTATATCATAAACCTTTGCTGAAGCTTTCTTTATATCTTCACTTGAAAGTGGGATCAGACCAAGCCTAGATAGGTACCCATCTTCAATGCCGATCGAATCTATAATTTCTTTAATGAATTCTCTTAATCCATCAACAGTATCCAGGTGTTCTTTCTTTATGTAAAGGTATAGAGGTCTTGCTAATATATATTTTCCCGATGATATATTTTCGTAAGTTGGCTCAATTCCTGCAATTGTGCTCCCTTGTATTTTATCTTGATTCCTCATTAAAAAGCTAAAACTAAATATCCCTAAGGCATTCTTGTTACTTTTCAATTTTTGTATTATTATGTTTTCATTAATTCCAACTTCTATATACCTTCCGTCATCCCTTATATTACCACATGCTTTCTTTCTTTCTTCCTGATCTTTGTAATTCTCTTTGAAAATTCTTGAGTTCATGCATGAATATTGATCAAGCATAATAGAATTAACCAAAGTTTCGTATGTGCCTGTATTTTGATGTGGACCATAAATTTCAATTTCTGTTTTTGGTAAGGCTTGATTTACATTAGACCAAAACTTCTTATTATTTTTTACTAATTTATCATTTTCTTGAGAATATGCAGATAAAGTTTCAAATAAGTCCTTTTTTGTGAAATCAAATCTATGGCTTTGATTTGAATTTGCAATGACAACTCCATCATAGCCAATGATGATCTCTATCACTTCATTAATTTTATTCCTTTTACATAGTTCTCTTTCTACTTCCTTCATAGGGCGAGATGAAGTGGTGATGTCTGGCGTGTCTTCCCCTATTCCTGAGCAAAACATTTTGAACCCTGATCCACTTCCTATTGATTCCACAACTGGAGTCTTAAAAGGGAATACACGATTGAACTCCTCGGCTATAAACGAGATAAAAGGAAAAACGGTTGAAGATCCAACAATTCTGATGTATTTCCTGGCATCAGCATTTGACAGCGGCGTGAATAATACGAATACAAAAATCAGGAGAAAGTTTCTAAGCATTATTTTTAGTTAAGAACATAAATCTAATTATTGTAACAAAAAATCAAACTGAAAAGCTTTGATTTTCTCTTGTGATTGACCTATAGCTAATCCAATTACCGCTATTTTAATTGCATGAACATTGTAACAATGGTGTCTGCAAGCAGCTTACTGTACGAACATTGTGATTTGAGAGCAATTTCCGCTAGGAGGGTGTCATCCCAGTTCCCAGATACTGGGATCCAGTTCTTATTACCTGGTAAGTTTTCTGGATTCCAGACTGGAATGACATCGTTTACCATGTGACGAAGTACAATTTGTTAGTTAATAATCCATTGTCATCCCAGCGCCATGCGCATAACTGTACGAACATTGTGATTTGATACAAGCTACTTGCATGACAAAAGCTACAGTTTACATTTAAATTTTATTTTATATTATTGTAAGTATTACACAACTTTAAGGAACAGTTATGGCAGTTATGCCAGATAAATGGATAAGAGAAAAAGCTGAAAATTTTGGAATGATAGAACCTTTTGTGAATCACAAAAGCAGCAAAGGTGTTATATCTTTCGGACTATCATCTTATGGTTACGATGCAAGAGTGGATAATAAATTTAAAATTTTTACTAACGTTAATTCAGCTATCGTGGACCCTAAAAATTTTTCTGAGAATAGTTTTATAGATAAAGAAACAGACGTATGCATAATTCCACCAAATAGCTTTGTGCTTGCAAGTACAGTGGAATATTTTCGTATACCAAGGAATGTACTGGTCATTTGTGTTGGTAAATCAACTTACGCAAGATGTGGAATTATAGTAAACGTTACTCCCTTAGAACCTGGATGGGAAGGTCATGTTACACTCGAATTCTCAAACACCACTCCACTTCCTGCGAAAATTTACGCTAATGAAGGCGCATGCCAATTCGTATTTTTAAGCGGCGAAAGTGAATGCGAGAAATCATATGATGATATGAAAGGAAAATATATGAATCAGCATGGTATCACTTTGCCGCTGGTGAAGTGATTGCCATGAGAGTGGTAATTTTTCACTTCCGTACTTTTTCATTGTTGCTTACAATAATTATAGCTACACCATGTGCTTTTCTTAATTAAAAACTTCAATTATTAATTGTAAGTTACTGAATTTCTTATCATAGTATCTGTCATCCCAGTACCACTTTCTTGTCATCCAAGTAGCGTGACACTTGGATCTTTTCTCAACAATTTCAAAAAAATCTATCAAAAGGAGGATTACCATGTCTACAATAATTTTATCATCAATTTTTGGTCAAGCAGGCAGCATTTTTGGTCCAATTGGCCGGATTATCGGCTCAGAACTCGGTGCTCTTCTTGGTGCACAGCTAGATGGGGCAATGTTCGGCCTTGATGCCGAGCAAAAAGTAACGCATGGTGCGAGACTAAAAAATCTGCAAGTTCAAACCTCAACCTACGGCAGAACGATTCCAATTATCTATGGCACTGCTCGTGTTGCAGGGAACATTATTTGGTCACAGCCAATAAAAGAAGAG
>NZ_LYUY01000077.1:0-6577 GCF_001675785.1 Wolbachia endosymbiont of Nomada ferruginata | reverse complement strand
TGCCATTTCTAATCCTCCAAAATTTTATTTTACCCGAAAAAACTCCTTTCTTTCTCTCCACTTTTTCTGGGTAAGGTCAGTATGGGAAAAGGTGAAAGATGTACTAAAAAACCCAGAGATGATAAAAAAGGAATACCAACGTAGAGTATTAGAAAATAAAAATGATGAATCATCAGAGAAAAAGTTTGCAAGAAGAGAAAATCAAATAAAAGAAGGTATCGAAAAATTAATGGAAGATTATTATAGTCAAGAAAATGCAGGAGAGAAAGGATATATAAGCGAGGAAGAATTTAAACAGACAATGAGAAAAATGAAAGAACGCTTACAAGGGATAGAAGAAGAGAAAAAAAAGGTAGTTGATCAGAAGGCAGTAGAAAAAGGAATAAGTCTTATTATAAATAGCATAAAGAATTTTTATTCTAGTGTAAAATCGAACCTGGAACAGCTAGATTGGCAAACTAAGCGCGGCATTATTAAAGCATTAATAGGACAAATTAACATTGGTTGTGATCAGGTAGAAGTAGGATTTCAGATCGAAGAACCAGCACAGGATGGGGGAATTCTTAATTTGTATCATTGTAGTACACATCATAATAAGGGGGTTGGCAAAATGTGTCAAGCAAGTTTTTTCGTTTCTATAAATCTGGATTTCAGCGTTATGCGCTGGAATGACAACGTGAGGTAAATTTTTCAACATCCCAAAATTACAGAATTCAGTCTGTTTAATTAAGTGTGAACTGTTACACGAAAATTTTGTAAACAGATTAATATACCCTGTTTTTGCTATTCATCTAAAAATGGAACCATAGAGTACGTTGAGGAGCGTAAGCAAATTTTAATGCAAAAATTACTATCAAAAAATAGATTATGCAAGAGGTCTAATTATTCTGCCGCAATTTTGCTCTATCACACTTGCCACATTTAATATTCCAGCTTCATCATAATAATTTCCAATCACTTGCAAGGCAAGTGGTAAACCCTCATTGGAGAGCCCAACAGGAACAGAAATAGCAGGCAATCCTGCCAGACTTGCCGGCACAGTAAACACATCATTGATGCACATAATTAGCGGATCTGGCTTTTCATTTAAGCCAAAAGCTTCTGTTGGAGCAGATGGCACAAGTATGTAATCTATTTTTTCAAACGCTTTTATAAAATCATTTCTGATTAATGCCCTGATACACTGTGCTTTTTCGTAATATTCATTGTAATGACCTGAGGAAAGCGCATAAGCGCCAATTAAAATTCTTCTTTTCACCTCTTTACCGAAACCTTCTGCTCTTGTTAGTGAATACATTTCTTCAAGGGTATCAACATCAACCCTTAATCCATAACGCACACCATCGTAACGAGCAAGATTGGATGAAGTTTCAGCAGAACAGATTAAATAATAGACTGGTATTGCATATTTAGTATGTGGCAGAGTAATGTCAACAACTTCAGCGCCATTTTCTTTTAAATAGGAAGCAACTCTTTCCCAATTATGAACTATTTCCTCTGAAATTCCATCCATCCTATATTCTTTTGGTATACCAATACACTTACCCTTGACATCACCATTTATAAAGCTAGAAAATTTAGGCACTGGCTTTTCGCTCGATATTGAATCTTTTGTATCATAGCCACAAATTGCTTCCAGCATTAATGCTGAATCAGAGACAGAACGAGTAATGACTCCTGCTTGATCCAGAGAACTCGCAAATGCAATCATACCAAAACGCGAGCATCTTCCATAAGTTGGCTTTATTCCAACCACTCCACAATAAGCTGCTGGTTGGCGTACAGATCCACCGGTGTCGCTTCCTAACGCTCCAGCGCATAAAAATCCAGCAACCGATGCTGCAGATCCACCAGATGATCCACCAGGAACAACTTTTTCCCCATCACTTTTTCTAATCCACACATTTTCAACAGGGCCAAAATAGCTATTTGTGTTCGCAGAACCCATAGCAAATTCATCCATATTAAGCTTACCGAGCATGGCTGCTCCACTTTTTAAAAGCAAGTCAGACACCGTAGATTCGTAAGTCGGAACGAAATTTTCCAGCATTTTTGAGCATGCTGTTGTTTTTATTCCTTTTGTACAGAATAGATCTTTGATGCCAACTGGTACACCCATGAGCGGCGAGATTAAATCATCCTTTTGCCTAGAGAAATGTTCATCTGCAGCTTTAGCAGCTTTCATTGCTATCTCTGGGGTTTTTGTTATAAATGCATTTAATTTCTCATTTTCAACCGCACTGATGTGCGCCTCTACGAGTTCAACGGCAGAAAAACTCTTTTTTTTGAGCCCGTCATGCATTTGTGTAATACTTAACTTTCTTAGTTCATTCATCAATATTTAATTTTTAGCAAGACGTTAATTATAACATGGCACGATAAAAAATCCATACATTTATAGTTACAGCTAGAAATGTAGCTAAGGTAACTTAGATTCACCGACAATCGTCATCCCGCTACTTGTTAGCGGCTAAGAGATACCACAGCGGTATGACGTAGAAGCTATACTTTTATACTCACCAACTCAGTATCCAATCCGGATTGTATCTTAAAAAGGTCAAAAGACTATAATAAGCAAAGGAGTGATACTGTGTCTGAGTGAAAATCGTTGAGATCCCAGTGTCTGCTGCTTGCATAGCATTTATTTACAAAAAAATAGTCATGCAAGAGACTTTGCTTGGATATTTGATATAATTTAGGTCTATTAAAGCAAAAAATACTAACATGAATGAAGTGATAACATTTGGTTGTCGTCTAAATTTTTACGAGAGCGAGTTAATCAAAGAAGCATTAAAAAAAGCAAAGAGAGAAAATGTTGTTGTGGTGCATAGCTGTGCAGTGACAAACGAAGCAGAACGTCAGGTAAAGCAAAAGATACGTAAGATTTACAAAAATGATCCAAATAAAGAAATTATCGTAGTTGGTTGTGCTGTTCAGTTGGATCCAGAAGTTTACAGTAGCATTCCTGGTGTAAGTAAAGTGCTTGGTAATCAAGATAAGCTAAAAGCTGAAAATTACTTACTAAATGACGATAAAATCTTGGTCAGTGATAACCAAGTAGAACCTGTTCTAATTAATGGATTTGAAGATAAGTCAAGGGCATTTATTGAAATTCAAAATGGTTGTAATCATAGCTGCACATTTTGTTCAATTACTGAGGCAAGAGGGAATAATCGATCTGTGCCAATAAACAGTATTATAGAGCAAATCAGGATCTTTGTAGAAAATGGATATCAAGAAGTAGTGTTTACAGGGGTTGATATTACTGACTTTGGTACAGATTTGTTGGGTAAGCCATCACTTGGTTCAATGATTAGGAGAGTTTTAAAGGATATACCAGAGTTGAAGAGGCTAAGACTTTCCTCTATCGATGTTGCTGAAGTTGACGACGAATTAATGGATTTAATAGCTAATGAGTCAAGACTTATGCCTCATTTACATTTGAGTCTACAATCTGGTAATAATTTAATACTAAAGAGAATGAAGCGTCGTCACAACAGAGAACAAGTGATAGAATTTTGTCATAAAATGAAGAGCTTGAGGCCTAATATAGCATTTGGCGCTGATATTATTGCTGGATTTCCAACAGAAACTGATGAAATGTTTCAGGATACAGTTGATTTACTGAAAAAAACAAATATAGTTTACCTACATGCTTTTCCATATTCAGAGCGGAAAAATACACCTGCTGCACGAATGCCACAAGTACCAGAGAATGTGCGTAAAGAACGAGTAAAAAATTTAAGAGAAGTAAATAAAGAAATTGTGAGCAGTTTTTGTCAATCCTTGATCAACACTAAGCAAAGTGTTCTGGTTGAGCAAAATAATGTCGGTAGAGCAGAAAATTTTGCATTAATAAAGCTTGAATCAAGAGCGCAAGCTAAAAGTATTGTGAAAGTTAATGTTACAGGCGTAGAGAATAATTATTTAATTGGAAATACTCTTTCTTAATTTTTGTACATTAAAGAAATATATGATATGATGGTTATACTATAAATGATAATTATGGGTTCATTTGTGATAACTAAAAGATCTATTACTTTATTTTTGATTTTAATTTCATGTGTCTATTTTTTTATTACTTATATCGGTAATTATGTACACGTTGAACAAGTTATTGGAACACAACTCTTAAAACTAGAAACGGACAATAATGAAGATGTAATGCATTCTAAAGAGGTTACTGAAAAAGAAGTACTAACAGAGGATTTAAAATATCAAGAACCTGAAAATAGTCCTATTGAACAACCTTCTATTCTCCAAGTAGCTGATCAGAAAAATATGTGGTCACGTATCGCAGATCAAGCTGAGCCTACAAAAGAAAAATCAAAAAAACTTGATTTTTATGTTAGCGCTAACGGTGGTAAGGTATACCATGATAATTCAGAAACATTTGTAAAGGGTATAAAGGCAATAGGGGAGAGAGTCCTAACTTTAGTTGAAAGTCATTATGGTTTTATAATAAAAAATATAGTGGCAGATGAAATTAAAAGTATACAGCAATTTGATGGTAAAATTGATTTCCAGTGGTTTAGCAGCGTGTCTTTAGGTTACTATGCTGGAGAAAATGGTAAAATTGATTTTGAAGCCGCGTATTCTATAGCCAATATTGAAGATAGTAATTCTCCTCCGGTATTTGATAAATCAGCAAGTATATTTGCGTTTTTGTTAAACTTCTATTATAATCCCAGCGTTCAGGATACACAATTTGCTCCGTACATCGGTCTTGGTATAGGGCCAACAGTTTTTAGATTAAAAAGGATTAATGGGTCACCCCAAAATTCAATGCCACTGAATGTTCCTTGGTTTGCTTATCAAATAAAACTTGGTGTTGATTATTCAATAATCCCAGAAATCAAAACCTTTCTCGGCTATCGTTACTTTAGCGTTCCGATACCTGTTGCAGATGACATATCTACTCACAATATTGAAGTTGGTTTGATATTTAATTTTTAGTGATAATTTAATATATATATAAATTCTTATCTTTTCTATCTAACAAACCAAATGTTGGTACGATTGTTGCTTTTAAAAAAATGACAGTTTCTACTGTTCTAATATTATTCGCTAGCCTTTTTGATTTCTGATGCAATAAGCTTTGCTTATCTTCTCTATGTTCTATAAGCCCGCCGATTACCATAATTTCACCGCTCTTAATTTTTAACATAGAGTTCATTTCTCTGATTTCAACAATTGGAATGTCGCTATTTAATTTCATTTTACTCTGCTGTGCGACGTACTCTATATCTGGATCTTTAGTGTAGCCGTTAATTCTTGATAAAGTTGGATGTATATCCATGAATATTTCACTAGTATCAATGTTAATGCTTGGGTGGATTATTAGCACAACACCTATTGGGACGCTATTCATCTTGGTAATTAAGGTCTGATTAGAGTTTCTAGTATCTTTTTGTATATCGGAGGTAAAATAAATATGGTTTTTAGTAAATGAAATCATCGCTTGCTGATTATTTATAGCATGTACTCTGGGGCTTGAAATTACAGTTGAAGTGCCAAATTTGTCTAAATTTTTTACTAAATCTCCTAGATCATTCGCACCAAAGTTCATTGCTAGGTTAATAATGGAGTTATCTTGATTTATTATAGACTTAGTTCCATCTTGTAAGTCATTTAAGTTCATACCAGAAAGGTATTTGTCATCTAGCACAACTTCAACTATTTTTGCCTCTATCATTACTTGAGAAGACGCTAACTTCTTAACCTTATTAATATATTCTTCAACAGCTTTGTGGACATCTTTTCTAGCATTCAAAATAATAACACCAGCTTCTCTGTTGGATGAAAGGAATTCGCCATCATCCACCCCGTTAACATCCATTATTGCATTCAAGCCTTTTTCTAATGAATTCCATAAGTCACTACTGTATTGAGACTTCATAACATTGTTATAGTCCCTATCAACGTTACTTCCATCACTGTTAGTAATATTGTTACTAATGACGAAACTGCTTTGAGCAGAATGTTGAATATTGATGAAGTCTACGTAATAATTTTGCGCGTATGGCAAGTCCTGCTCAATTCTAATTACACCATTACTTATTGAGTAACGCAGTTTGGCGCTATTTGCTATACTCTGAATTACTTCGTTTATATCCTTATCTTTTAGCTTTAAAATAATATTACCTGATATTTTTGGGTCCATATCCAAGTTAACGTCAGAAAGTTTTCCTATCTCAATCAGCAAATCTTTTACTGATACTTCTTCACTAACATTAATAGAAATAAGCTGATTACTGATTGTGAGATCGGGAAACTCTATTGGTAAAGGCATAATTTCTGGTATTGCCGGTTCATTAATCTCCAAAGAGGTGTTATATTGTTGCAACGGATAATCGTGCTTATAATTGTCTATGTTAATAGGATATTGCTTGGTAGGTAGATGTGTGCAAGAAATAATGAAGAGGAGTATTAAGCATTTAAAAATAGCCATTAGAACAGCATACAAAATCTATACTAATAGATTTCTATAAAAATATTAAAAATGTATTTAATCTCATTTTCATCGAGCAGATAATTGTCGTGTATTAGCTTTGGCTATGTATTTTTTGTATACTCT
>NZ_LYUY01000203.1:0-376 GCF_001675785.1 Wolbachia endosymbiont of Nomada ferruginata | reverse complement strand
ACAAATATTGAAACAAAAATTCCAGTGCTCCTTTCTCGTCATCCCAGTGCGTGACACTTGTATCTTTATGATGTGAGGCATTAGAGCTAAAATACCTCACAGGGAGGGTGAAGCTGATGCGACACTAATGCCATTAAGCCAGATTTTGCTTCCCTCCCATAGAGTTAAAGACTGAACAGTATCTTTTGGAATTATATCCCGTATTACAAGGTTAGTCTAAACTCTCAGTTTATTTATAGTCTTGGAGACAATTTTATGCAAGTAAATGCTATTTTGGGTGTGGATATTTCAAAAAAGAAATTTGATGTTTGTTTGTTAGTGGACAGTAAAAAACGACACAAAGTCTTTCAAAATAATCAAGATGGTTTTGCAAAAC
>NZ_LYUY01000076.1:0-6982 GCF_001675785.1 Wolbachia endosymbiont of Nomada ferruginata | reverse complement strand
TGTGTGCTGCAGTAACAAACAAAGTAATGTTTGTGAGAAGCTTTATTGAAGATGAAGGAAGGTCCTTCGAAATCGGTTTTCAGGAGCAGGTTTCAAACCACCTTAAGTGGCTCTATTTAAGAGATAGGGTCATAAGCGTTAAGGAAAAATCAGCGTAAGAGCTGGAAGGTGTGGATCAGAAAGGCGAACGTAAGTGAACCACTGATGAACGTGTCGAAAAGGGAAGTGAACATCGAAAGGAGGAGTGAGTCGTTCTCCTCTTAATGAGCTTACAAGAAACCTGATTACTGTGTAGGTGGTGTTCGGCATAAAGGTGGCGCGAGTCTGATCTGGGCTTTAATAAGGAACTGCAGGAACCAGTCGATTTGATGAAAAGCGAGATAAGCAAGAGGCTAATCCTCAAGCTTTAGAGTAGCAATGCAAATCACTGGGGCGGATCAACTCGTAGTAGTGAAGAAGTGGTTGTAATGACTATGGAGCGAAGGGGTTGAGCTAGTCGACTTTAGTAAATCATTCAACTTGAAGGAGGATGAAAATGATTGAACGAACAAAGCCTTTTGATATACCGAAATCTCTAGTGTTTTCGGCTTATAAAAGAGTTAAAGAAAACAGAGGAGGAGCAGGTATTGATGATCTAACAATTGAAAAGTTTGATCAAGACTTAAGCAAGAACCTTTACAAGCTATGGAATAGGCTATCTTCTGGTAGTTATTTTCCACCAGCAGTCAAGGCTTGTGATATAATTAAGACAGAAGGAGGAACAAGGACACTTGGGATACCAACTGTTGCCGATCGTATAGCACAGGAAGTGGTGAGAAGTGTTTTAGAACCAGAACTTGAGAAGGTATTTGATGAGGATTCATATGGTTATAGGCCAAATAAGTCAGCATTAGATGCCATAGGAAAAACGAGAAGGCGATGCTTCGACCAAGATTGGTTAATAGAGTTCGACATCAAGGGAATGTTTGACAACATAGACCACAATCTACTGATGAAAGCAGTCAGAAAGCATACCACAAATAAGTGGGTTCTCTTATATATACAAAGATGGCTAAGTGCAGAGATACAGCAAAAAGATGGGACAAAAATAAAGCGTCTCAGTGGGGTGCCGCAAGGGGGTGTAGTAAGTCCTATCTTAAGCAACCTATTTATGCACTACAGCTTTGATATGTGGATGAGAAGAGAATATCCAAGTGTAAAGTGGGCAAGATATGCTGATGATGGTGTTATACATTGTGTAAGCAAGAGTCAAGCACAACTAATTCTTGGTCAACTTGAACAGAGACTGAAGATTTGCAAATTGGAAATAAAACATACGAAGACCAAAATTATCTATTGTCAAGATGGAAAACGAAGGGATAATCATGAGAATGTATCATTTACATTTCTTGGATATGAATTTCGAAAAAGACTTGTACGAAATAGAAAAGATAGTAGTCTGTTTGTAAGCTTTACTCCAACTGTAAGTAAAGAAAGTCTGAACAAGATGAAGAAAGAAATTAGAAGCTGGAAATTTGCTAGAAGAACAAACTTGGAAATAGAAGATATATCACGAATATGTAATCCAATCCTGAGAGGATGGTTTAACTATTACGGGAAGCATCATATAACTGCACTAGATAGCATAATAAGAATGTTTAATAGGAAACTCAGAAAGTGGTTCCAGACAAAGTACAAAAAGCTGAGAGGACACAAAACCAAAGCAGCTAAGGTACTAGAAAGAACTGCAAAGAGCAGACCAAGTCTGTTTGTGCACTGGAAATTGAGTATAGGGTTAGGGCAATGACTAGTGGGAGCCTTATGAAGCGCGAGTTTCACGTAGGGTTCTGGAAGGGGCCAGGAGGGAAGTTCTCCTGGTCTACTCTCCATAGAGTTAGTTTCAGAGGCTAACTTAGACGCTTTTTGAGTAGAAGCATAAAAACTATTCAAATCACCTATGAAATGATCTGAAGGCAGAATTAACATTGTCTCGTTTTCATTGCAGAGAAGTGCAGCAATTAATATTGCCGCTGCTGTTCCAATTTTCACTGGTTCGAAAATCACTTTATATTCTTGCAGCGCATGTAATTCCTCCATCACTAATGACTCGTACTGTATATTTGTAGAAATTATGGGCGGCATATAATCGCTTTTTAGCCTCAACAAAGTGTTGTGAAACATAGTGTTCTGACTAAATATTTTCTGAAATTGCTTTGGCTTAGATAAAGGCCAAAGTCTGCTACCACTACCACCACACAATATTACAGGGCGCATTTAGTTAAGAAAGTTGATTAAATAATTAATATCTTATACTGAGGGCAAAATGCATGCAAGTTTTTGTTGTAAAATGATTAAATAGAGGGTAGGTATCAATTTAAAGTAATGGCTAAGGAGAGTGAGTGTGTGTAGCGCCTTGCCCTTGCTGTGAATTTCTTCTATTTTGTAATTTCTCAACATGACCTTTGCTTTTACCACTTAATATTTCATTACCCTTATTTTGTTCTTCCTCAGGACTCTTTAGTATTTCATTACTCTTGCTGATTCCTTTATCATTCTCTTGTTTCTTCAAGTCTTTTTCAATATCTGGCCTCCTGGCGTTAAGCTCTTTCCATGTGCCTATAATTGGGTCGAGATCAGGGCGATTTTCTTTTTGTTTTGCTTCTCTTTTACCATCTTTAACTACCTTAAAATCATTCTCTGCTTCTTTCCAGCATTCTTTCAATTGACATTCCAACATAGTTAAGTAAGCATCACCATATTTTTTCTTATTTGCTACAAACAATAAAATTGGAGCCTTAAGTATGGTAGCTCCCATATTCACTAAATTTTTTATTGCCATTGCAGGAGTAAATAAAAGATAACCAAAAGACTTTGCAATTGGGTTTTGTTTGCTTATTAAATGCTTCCCTAACTTTATAGGAAGAGAAGTCAACAATTTAGTACAAACTTTAGCCAAGCTTGTAGCAAAAACAATAGGAACAGATATGAGACTTTTATCTAGCTCTAGATTACCATTTTGATCTCTAATTTCTGAAAAATGGGTGCTTAGCTTCTTGTAATCACTAGTGTATAATAATTTTCCATTTCTTCCTTTTTCATCGACAACTTCCTGAACTTTACCTTCTTTATTTTTCACCTTTTTAATTAGCACAGAAGAGTTAGTTAATTCAAATGGATATTGAGGATCCTTAGGTTTTTGAGCTTCAAAAATTGGCACGTGTTTTTCAAGATCGATTTTTGAAAACTTAAATGGCTTATAAAATTTACTATAATCATTAACCTCACGCCTAGCTTTATCAACTAAAAAGTCAATAGTAAAGTAGGATTTTTTATCAATTTTCCTAACTAAGTCTAGATTAAACTTGTATCCATTATATTCAAGTTGGTACCTTGGATTTCCCTCTTCATCTTTTACAAGTTTTCCACTGCTATCTTTTTCTTCTATAATTTTTCCAGACCTTACAATCTCATCATAATTTTTTGGGTACCGGCATTTTCGTCCATCCTTATATACCATTACCTTTCTAAGGTCTTTGACGTAAACTTGAGATTCAGGTGAGGTAAATAGATCCTTCACTTTTAGCGTAAGGTCCGTTCCCCACTTTTTCAATGTCTCTAACATATTGCTAAACCAAAATCGCTATAATGCTATAGCTCAATAATAAAACTAGTACACTAATAATATATTAACACAGCACCGGTGATTTTACAAGAAAATATGCCTGTAGAAGATAAAGATTGTAAAAGCGAGGGTTATATAAGTAATGCTTGATAAGTACTTTATGCATGTAATTGTAAAAATCCTCAAAGGTACGCTGTGTATATAATCTTCGCATACTACCTGCATTCCAAGAACTGCGTGCCAAAAAATGCAAAACAACAATACAACAAAAAATAAAAGCTCTAGAGGGTGATTAATAAATTTTTCACTAAAAGACAAAGAGCTATCAGTATAAAATGTGCAAGAAAATGAATAGATAAACCAAGGAAACAGGAACAGTAAAATTACCGCAGAAACACGCTGAACCCACCAATGATGTACTGAATTTCCAGATTGACTCATATAAACATAAATAAAAAAGCCATAGTAGAAAGAAGTAACGTTACTGTCAGCAGTATAGCACTCCTTGAAACGCCAGTAATTTCTAAATTAAGCCCAACATCCCACAATAAATGACGAATACCATTAAGAAAATGATATACAAAACTTATAAAACATAAGACATAAGCTAATTTAGCAACAGGAGTGAATAATAATGCATTTAAGTACCTTACTATAAGTAACTCAGGAAAGTAAACATGTAATATGAAATACCAAGAAAGTATCATTAATAAAAGGAATAGCAAGATACCAGTCAATCTATGCATAATAGAGAAAAAACTAGTAACTTGTACTTTATATATTTGTAAATGTGGAGAAAGAGGTCTATCACTCATAAAATTCCGTTATCGGGAAATTAAAATAAAGTAGAAGTAAAGACAGCAGTATAGCACATAACAACACCATCATTAAAAATGGTAAATTATGTGCAAAGCCTAAGGAGGTAATCCAGCTGCAGATTCCCCTACTGCTACCTTGTTACGACTTCACCCCAGTCACCGATCCCACTTTAAATAACTCCCTCCTTGCGGTTAGGTCGTTAGCTTCGAGTGAAACCAATTCCCATGGCGTGACGGGCAGTGTGTACAAGACCCGAGAACGTATTCACCGTGGCGTGCTGATCCACGATTACTAGCGATTCCAACTTCATGCACTCGAGTTGCAGAGTACAATCCGAACTGAGATGGCTTTTAAGGGATTGGCTTAGCCTCGCGACTTTGCAGCCCATTGTAGCCACCATTGTAGCACGTGTGTAGCCCACTCCATAAGGGCCATGATGACTTGACATCATCCCCACCTTCCTCCAGTTTATCACTGGCAGTTTCCTTAAAGTCCCCAGCATTACCTGATGGTAACTAAGGATGAGGGTTGCGCTCGTTGCGGGACTTAACCCAACATCTCACGACACGAGCTGACGACAGCCATGCAACACCTGTGTGAAACCCGGCCGAACCGACCCTATCTCTTCGAATAGGTATAATTTCCATGTCAAGGAGTGGTAAGGTTTTTCGCGTTGCATCGAATTAAACCACATGCTCCACCGCTTGTGCGGGTCCCCGTCAATTCCTTTGAGTTTTAATCTTGCGACCGTAGTCCCCAGGCGGAATGTTTAACGCGTTAGCTGTAATACAGAAAGTAAAACTTCCCATATTTAACATTCATCGTTTACAGCGTGGACTACCAGGGTATCTAATCCTGTTTGCTCCCCACGCCTTCGCGCCTCAGCGTCAGATTTGAACCAGATAGACGCCTTCGCCACTGGTGTTCCTCCTAATATTTACGAATTTCACCTCTACACTAGGAATTCCTCTATCCTCTTTCAATCTCTAGATTAGCAGTTTTAAAAGCAATTCCAAGGTTGAGCCTTGGGATTTCACTTTTAACTTACTAATCCGCCTACGCGCCCTTTACGCCCAATAATTCCGAATAACGCTAGCCCTCTCCGTATTACCGCGGCTGCTGGCACGGAGTTAGCCAGGACTTCTTCTGTGAGTACCGTCATTATCTTCCTCACTAAAAGAGCTTTACAACCCAAAGGCCTTCTTCACTCATGCGGCATGGCTGGATCAGGCTTTCGCCCATTGTCCAATATTCCCCACTGCTGCCTCCCGTAGGAGTCTGGACCGTATCTCAGTTCCAGTGTGGCTGATCATCTTCTCAGATCAGCTATAGATCATTGCCTTGGTAGGCTATTACTCCACCAACTAGCTAATCTAATATAGGCTCATCTAATAGCAATAAATTTTTCCCCCGTAGGGCGTATACGGTATTAGTTGCCGTTTCCAACAATTATTCCGTACTACTAGGTAGATTCCTATACATTACTCACCCGTCTGCCACTAAGTTATACCATAGCAAGCTACAATATAACTCCGTTCGACTTGCATGTGTTAGGCCTGCCGCCAGCGTTCATTCTGAGCCAGGATCAAACTCTCAAATTTAGACTTCAACCTATAAAAGGTTGAGGGTACATCGGATAAATCCGACAAAAAATAATTTAGCTTAATACTGCTGTCTTTATTTCTACTTTAGAAATATTTTAATCTCCAACTATTCAAACAACTTTGAGAATATTATTATGTGATATAATCACTATGTCAATATGTTTTTGCAAATCAAAAGCATTAATGTATAAATATATAACTATTTGGAATATTACCATAAAAAAATACATCTTTCTGCTTGCACTCGCGCCAATGTTAGTTGGCATCACATTATACTTATTGCGCAACATTGATAACACAAAACAATCTATAACTGCAGGTGACAAGTTTTACGAAGTATTATTCTTAAAAAAAGATAATAAGCCGCTGCTAGAAGAAATAGATTCAAATTGGGAGTATTTAGCAAATTTTGAACGCGCATTCAATCATATCTCAGATTCAATGCCAACAGACACAGCATCTATTTATAATGATTTGGCAGATGATAAAGATGCTCCTGGTGTTTTGCGTGAGTTAGCACAATATTTAGAAGTAATGAGCTTACTTCACTCCAACGGTGAAAAAATAAATAAAGACAAAATTGATAATTTAGAATCAAGCACAGTATACCCTTATTCAAGCCAAGAAGCCATCGCTATAGTAAAGATACACAATAACGACGTTAAGGGTGCAACTGAAATATTGCGTTCCCTATCAAATGATAGAAAATGCCCTATCCTAATCAAAGCTAATGCACAAGAATTACTCAGGATATATGGGAGTTAACTCATTGGACTTTTTGCATAGCTTTTGGCAGCGCATTGGATGAAACGAAAAACTTCCTTGACAAGCCTCGCCAGCTCCCTTATCATAAAACTGAAGCTATTTATTTATCTTCGCAATCTGTGCAGGTTAATGACAAAAAACTTAGGGTATTTGGCGTCTCATGTTTAATTTTTCGCACTACGTGCATCGCATG
>NZ_LYUY01000075.1:0-7003 GCF_001675785.1 Wolbachia endosymbiont of Nomada ferruginata | reverse complement strand
CTTGCCATTTCTAATCCTCCAAAATTTTATTTTACCCGAAAAAACTCCTTTCTTTCTCTCCACTTTTTCTGGGTAAGGTCAGTTTAGCTATAGGTAGCAATTTTCTGTATTTATTTTAAATTGAAGGAAGCTCAAATGAAAGATCATGTTTTGCTAAAAATCACAGAATGCAGTCTAACAGTGAACGGTTACGCTTTTGATCGAAAATGTTGTATAGTACACAATCAATTTTTCTGGATCCAAGTAGTCAAGGCACTGCCTTTGTGTTTGAGGCAAAATCGGCTATAACACTTAACATACTGCCTTTGCAAACAAATGTTCGTACAGTTATGTGTCAGCTACTTGCATGACGCCATTGCCTGAACGGGTACCAATGATTACCTATCAATCTCACCAAAAACTATATCGAGTGAGCCAATAATTGCTGCAACGTCAGCAAGCATGTGTCCTTTTGCCATAAAGTCTAAGGCTTGTAAATGCGCAAAGCCAGGTGCTCTTATTCGGCACCTATAAGGTCTATTGGTACCATCTGAAACTATATACACTCCAAACTCACCTTTTGGTGCCTCAACAACTGCGTAAGCCTCACCTTCTGGTACGTGATATCCTTCTGAATAGAGCTTAAAATGGTGAATCAGAGCTTCCATAGATTTTTTCATCTCTGCTCTTGACGGTGGAGAAATTTTTCTATCTTCAGTTTTTATTGGCCCTTCAGGCATTTTCTCTATGCACTGCTTCACCAAACTGATAGATTGCCTAATCTCTGCCATTCTAACTAGATAACGGTCATAACAGTCGCCATTTTGGCCGATCGGTATATCAAAATCTAGTTGATCATATATCTCATATGGCTGGCTTTTTCGCAAATCCCAAGCAAGCCCAGCAGCGCGCAACATTGGGCCACTAAAGCCCCAATCAAGTGCCTGTTTAATTGATATTTCACTAATTCCTACAGTGCGTTGCTTCCATATCCTATTTTCTGTTAAAAGTTCATCAACATCGTCTATATATTTTGGAAATTGCTCTATAAACTTTGCAATATCCTCAATCAAATCTTCTGGAACATCTGCTGCAATTCCACCTGGCCTGATGTAAGCTGCGTGAAACCTTGCACCTGAAGCTCTTTCGTAAAATTCCAGTATTTTTTCTCTTTCTTCAAAGAGCCATAAAAGAGGGGTCATTGCTCCAACATCAAGTGCTTGAGAAGAAACGTTCAGTAAATGATTTAGTATCCTCGTCAGTTCACAAAACAAGACACGTAAATACTTTGCCCTAATTGGCACTTCACATTGCAACAATTTCTCCACACAAAGTGAATATGCATGCTCTTGTGACATTGGTGATACGTAATCAAGGCGATCAAAATAAGGCAAAGCTTGAAGATACGTTTTATGTTCTATTAATTTTTCAGTACCGCGGTGCAAAAGCCCAATATGGGGATCTGCCCTCTCGATCACTTCACCATCCATCTCTAAAACAAGACGCAACACTCCATGTGCAGCTGGGTGCTGAGGTCCAAAATTTAACATCATTGTCTTTAGATCGGGCATGTCCAGTAGTTTAAGATATTAAAATTGTATAGGCTAAAGTGCGCTCAAAGTCAATAAACTTCTTGCATAGGCTACAACTATCATTCAATAGAAACAAAAACTTTTACAATGGCTAATAAGTGTTGGTAAAACCAAGTCACTTTAGCTATAGAATGACAAAAAAGGTTTGCATTAGCCAAATTTTTAGTTGAAGTAGCATAAGAGGTTAAAGGAAAAGCTTTGTGTTAATGGATTCATTTCAGGTATAGTATAGATAATACCACAATACTTATAAAATGGATCATGTTGTTAATGCGTATAATAGACTTGACACTCCTATAGTCAGGGGAGAAGGGGCATATCTTTTTGATAAAGATGGTAAAAAATATTTAGATTTTGCTGCAGGTATTTCTACAACTTCTTTAGGGCATTGTCATCCATACATTACAGATAAGCTGAAAGAGCAATCGAGTTCATTATGGCACTGCTCTAACATTTTCACTATTCCCGAGCAAGAAAGGCTTGCTGACCGTTTAACAACCCTTACTTTTGCAGATAAAGTTTTTTTCTGCTCAAGTGGACTTGAAGCAACAGAAGCTGCAATTAAGTTTATTCGTCGTTACTTTTATTCAAAAGGGCAAGCAAAACGTAATCGTATTGTTACAATTGAAGGAGGGTTTCATGGCCGCAGTATTGCTGCAATTTCTGCTGGAGGTAATGAAAAATCACGCGAAGGTTTTGCTCCGCTTCTTTCTGGTTTTGATAAAGTGCCAAGAAATGACACTAAAGCATTAGAAGAAAAAATCAATAATGAAATAGCTGCTGTGTTTTTAGAGCCCATACAAAGCGAAGGCGGAGTATATCCACTAGACGTAGAATATCTTCAAAAAGTAAGGGAAATAACAAAAGCTCAAGAAATAATTTTGTGCTTTGATGAAGTGCAGTGCGGATATGGACGCATCGGTTCTTTATTTCATTATCAAAATGTCGGCATTGAACCTGATATGCTAACCTGTGCGAAGGCTATGGGTAACGGTTTTCCTGTAGCTGCATGTTTAGTGAAAGATTACATAGCAGAAGCAATTACTCCAGGAACTCATGGATCAACCTATGGTGGCAATCCACTTGCCATGACTGTTGGTAATGCAGTGCTCGATATAATGCTAAAAGAAGGCTTTTTTGATCATGTTAAAAGAATTAGTAAATATTTAAAAGAAAAGCTGTTGCTTTTAGCTAAAGAATTTCCTGAGATGATTTTAGAAGTTCGTGGAGAAGGGTTACTAATGGGAATAGAACTAGCAACTCCTGTAGCTGATAAAATTATTAGTCGATCTCTTGATAAAGGTTTAATAATAACTAGGGTTTTAAACAACAAAGTAGTAAGGGTAACCCCACCACTTATCATTGAGGATGAGCATGTGAACGCAGCGTATAATATGCTTTATGATTTGTTTTTTAAGATTAAAGATATATAAAATTCGGCAATATAAATTCAGGCTTGCAAATGCCTCTCATAACATGTAAAATTAATTTTATTTTTTATCACAATAACATCGTACTTTAATGGATTGGTTATTGGTCTTGGTGTCATCAGCAATTTTTGTTTTGTTAGTTTTATCGTTTTTGTTCTCAGGAGCAGAAATAGGCTTAACCTCAATTAGCCGTTCTCGAGTTAATAAGCTAAAGCTAGACGGTAACAAAAGAGCCAAGATAATAGACCGCTTATTAAATAGGAAAGAATTGACAATAGGAACAGTATTGCTCGGCAATACAATTATTAATATTACTTGCTCTGCTTTATTTACAGCAATATTTATCAATCTTTTTGGAAATGAGGGCATTCTCCTATCAACAATTATAATGACATTTTGTATTTTATTGTTCTGCGAAGTTCTACCAAAAACTTATGCTATTCAAAATCCTGAAAAATTTGCATCATTTTCTGCTTATTTTGTATTGTTTTTTGTAAAGATTTTTTCTCCATTGACACTAGGTATTCAATTTATTGTTAACCTCATCCTCAAATTATGTGGGCTGCATAAAGATAAGGAAGTGATATCTGCAGCGGATGCAATGCGTAATATGATTACTCTTCACCGCAGTGAAGGAACTATGTTGCAACAGGATTTAGATATGCTAAGCAGCATACTTGATTTGGCTGAGACAGAGATATCACAAATTATGACCCATAGAAGAAACCTATTTTCTCTTGATATAGATCGGAATAAAGAAGAGTTAATAAGAGAGATTTTAACCAGCAGTCACAGTAGAGTACCTTTATGGCAGAAGGAACCAGATAACATTGTAGGTGTAATTCACGTGAAAGCTCTAATAAATGCTTTGCGTGAAAAGAATAATAAAGCGGAAGAAGTTGACATTACCCAAGTTATGTCAAGGCCTTGGTTCATACCAGAAAGTACACCGCTCAGCGTGCAACTTCACAACTTCCGTAAGAACAGGAAACACCTTGCATTTGTTATTGATGAGTATGGAGCACTGCAGGGAATTGTAACTCTTGAGGATATACTGGAAGAAATAGTTGGAGAAATTTCGGATGAACATGATTTGATTACGGAGAATTTTATAAAGAAAATATCTGATAATATGTATCACATAGAAGGAAAATCTACTATTAGGGACATTAACAGGCAGTTATACTGGAATCTCCCTGATGAAGAAGCTACAACTCTAGCAGGTATGATTGTGAATGAAATAGAGCGCATTCCTGACGAAGGCGAGGAGTTTTCCATGTATGGTTTTCGCTTTAAGATTTTAAAAAAAGATAAAAATATTATTACTGTTGTTGAAGTGCAAGTAAAAACTGGTAATATTAGTAGCAGCAATTAATTAGTGGAGTTTCATGGAAGATACAGTAAAAATAACGACTGAAGAATTGAAGGGTTACATAGAGAGAATCGAAAAACTTGAACAAGAAAAGAGGGATGTGCAAGATCACATTCGTGATGTATATGCAAAAGCCGCAGATGAAGGTTGGGATATAAAAGTGATGAAACAAATTATTAGGCTGAGGAAGATGGATGATGATGACAGAGAGGAACAGGAAATATTGCTTGATACCTATAAACGTGCATTGGGAATGAGTTGCGAAGAAGAGTTAAGTGAATAGCAGAATTGTAATTGGAATAAGTGGAGCATCTGGTTCTATTTACGGTGTACGTATTTTAGAGGCGTTAAGAAATATTAACAAATCTCTTGTACAATCCATCGGTCATCCAAGTAGCTTGACTACTTCCATCCAGAAAAAGTGTATAGATTCCAATGTCAGCTACTCAAATGACACCAAACCTGGTTATGAAACTCATTTAGTGATAAGTCGTGCTGGAAAAACAACTCTAGCTCATGAGATTAAAGAAAAACTTGAAGATATTATATCACTTGCAGATTTTTACTATTCTGAAGAAAAAATAGGAGAAAAAATAGCAAGCGGCTCATTTAAAACCTCAGGAATGATTGTAGCACCATGCTCTATGAAGACAATGTCTGAAATCGCATCAGGTGTCACTTCCAATCTACTAACAAGAGCTGCAGATGTAACGTTAAAAGAAAGAAGAAAATTAATTCTTATGGTGCGAGAGTCACCACTACATCTTGGGCATTTACAAAATATGTTAAAATTAACGGAGATGGGAGCAATTATTACTCCACCGGTGCCAGCTTTTTATATTAACCCGAAATCGTTGGATGATATTATTAATCATTCTGTTGGCAAAGTATTGGATTTATTTGATATCAAATTACCCAACTTTAAGGAGTGGCAAGGAAGTGACAATTATTATTGATGGTAAAAAAATAGCAAACGACCTGTGTGAGAGGCTATCACAAAAGATTCATGTTCTAAAGAGGGAGCATAATATTTTTCCTTGCCTAAAAGTAATTCTCGTTGGTAGCAATCCAGCAAGTCAGGTCTACGTTCGTAATAAACAAAGAAAAGCAGAATCAATAGGCATAAGTTCTGAAACTATTGTTTTGCCTGATAATATTTCAGAAGATGAGTTAATTGGAAAAATTAATGAATTCAATGAAGATCAATCTGTACATGGAATTTTAGTACAGTTGCCTTTACCAAATCACATTAGTGCAAGCAGAGTAATTAATGCAGTGAGTATTGAAAAAGATGTAGATGGCTTCCATGATGAGAACGTTGGCAAATTAGTTAAAGGTGAAAAAAATTGCCTTATACCTTGCACTCCTAAAGGTTCTTTGCATTTAATTAAATCAATTGAAGAAAACCTCTCTGGTAAAAACGCAGTTGTGATTGGCAGGTCAAATATCGTAGGTAAACCAATGTTTCATCTATTGTTGCAAGAAAACTGCACTGTTACCATCTTGCACTCACAGAGTAAAGATTTAGCTGAATATTGCTCTAAAGCGGATATAGTAGTTGCAGCAGTAGGAAAGCCAAATTTTGTTCAAGCAGACTGGATAAAGAAAGATGCAATAGTGATCGACGTTGGCATAAATAGCGTTAACGTAGGAGAGCTTGTAGGTGATGTTGACTTTGAAGGAATAAAAGGGAAAGCCAAAGCTATGACCCCAGTACCCGGGGGCGTTGGCCCAATGACCATTGCATTTCTAATGATGAACACTGTTATTGCTGCTTGCTTGCAAAAGGGAGTTGATGCTTCTGATTTCATTAGTTGAGGTATGAAGAGGAAAGCTATATGAAGATAGAATGTACCATATCACAATTAATAAAAAATTGAGATTTTTGAAATTCCTCAGTAGTCAAATTTATTAAATATTTAGGATCATCATCTATTCTTTTTTCTCTACAAGTATAGCTAAAGTGGCTTAGGTTTACCTACAATTTGAAAAACAACAAATTCGTCATTCCGCTACTCGTTAGCGGAATCTATGCTGAGATACCGCGGCGGTATGACGTAGGGAAACCTTTCTTGGGTTAGCTATAGTTAGTGGAATTGCAAAGTTTCTAGGCATAAAAAGCTTTGAACCTAATATATGAGCCAAACTTGATTTTCCAACCGTAGATACACCTGTAATAAAAATAATAGTCTTCATTTTGTGAATTTACTTGCTATATGAACTATCGGAGAAATTTTTTTATAGTTTATAGTATCTATACTTTGCCATATACAACCATCAGAATCTTTTCCATCAGATTCTCGCTTTATTTCTCCTATGATTTCAATTTTGTATAAAACTGCTATATGTTTTAGACATTTATTTACATTGTCTTCATTATAATGATATAGGCTAGTAACTGTTTGGATTTGGTCGTATTGTTTCACTAAACAACCTGTTTCTTCTCTAATTTCTCTTACAAGTGCCTCTTCAAGCGTTTCAGCAATTTCTACCTGGTAAATCAAACAACCCTTTATAAGGACCTCGACTTTTTTTCACCAAAACTATACTGACCTTACCCAGAAAAAGTGGAGAGAAAGAAAGGAGTTTTTTCGGGTAAAATAAAATTTTGGAGGATTAGAAATGGCAAG
>NZ_LYUY01000074.1:0-7046 GCF_001675785.1 Wolbachia endosymbiont of Nomada ferruginata | reverse complement strand
TCTGCTGGTGCAAAATATGTTGTAAATGTGCTCGCTGTTCCTAGTGGAAAACAGTGCCCTGTATCTTTCTCAATAAATCTTCTCACAGTTCCTTCAGGGTCGGTTGCTTGTCCTCTATATTCCTCAAACGTTATACCACAAAACGTAAATCCTGACCTCATATCATTCCTTAGCGCTGCACCTTCTTGCCATCTTTCATATGCTTCTTTCACTTTACTATGCGAAGTTAATGCATCAAAAAACTCAGGGCTTACCAAGGCATGAATTCCAGTCATATATTCACCACTTAGGTTATCTTCTATGTGCCTCAATACCTCCATACACTTACGTTTTACATCTGTTGTTGCTGTTCCTAGTGCAAAATTTACTACTTTTGGCGTAATTTCAAATTCGTTGTACAGATTTAATAATTCACTGCCATCTGCGTCCAGAATAATCCCTTTCAGCGCTCCCATTCGCAAATGCTCTAACGTTATTGCGTGTTTGTTTCTCATTAGCTGTAAATGATCGGTTATTACATCTGCCAGCGCTTTAAGTTCACTCTCTGATCCAAAAGCTCTTATTCCTTGTACTTCTTCTGGCAGCACTACATCATCATGCGGAATGTGCGGAATCGTAAATGTTCTTACCTTTCTTTTTCCTCTTTTTCCTACTGTTGCTGGTGCTCCTGGTACTTGCGTTGGTAGTAAACTTAACACTCCGTTGTGTTCTTCTATCGTAATATGTCTAAATCTTACTGACCTACTTGGAAATAAATTTAAATTTTCAACTCGTCCATAATTTATCGGCAATATATTTATCGCATTTGTTAGTGCCGTCATGCTAAATGCTGTATTTGTAAATGGATTTTGCATTTTTTTCTCCCCCTCATTAATTTAAGTTACACTCCCTTGCGGACAATGATCCCTCGTGCTTCAAGTTGCTTTATTGCTGCAGCTTTCTGCTCTTCAGTGATATTTGCTGGCCATACAACTGCATGATCGGCAAGAAGAGCAATACGAGTAATTATTATTGCTTTAGTATCTCCATCTTTGCTATTTACATCGCTTGTTATTACACCTATCGCTGTTTGTGTGCCATCTGTGGCAGTTGGATTTATTACCTTAATCATGTTGTCTTTATCACGACCAACAACTGTACCAAGTTTAAGATTTTGACCTTTAGCTACTGCTATTAAGTCTCTTGAATACAGGCTTGATGCCTCATACTTTAATAAGTCACCTAGATTATTTTGTTCGGTTATAGTACTCATTTTGCTTTTCTCCTTTTGTTATATATTTTAAATGCCTGATTGCGCACGACTTTTCGCTACCTGCATCATCAACTCTTCTCCTGAATTCTGTGGTATTGCACTCAGTATCTCTGTCTTTTTCGTTCGCTCTGCAAGTAATTCCATTAAAACCTCCCTTGCTTGCTCAACACTTACGCCCTGCTCAATAAATTCTCCTATTTTCTCTGGCATTCGTGATAAGTTACATAAACGTATTAATTCAAGAACTTCAGTACGATACTTGATTTTATTAGTTGAATTATCAGTTTCTAGGTCAGTTGTAGTTTGTTCGTTCATAGTAATACTCCTGTTTTTATTAATAGATTTAAACTCTGAAAGAATTGTAATTCCATCTGCAAGACCTATTTCTACTGCTTTCTCGCCAAAATATAGCCCTGCTTCTGTTGATTTTATTGCCTCTACAGAAAGGTTTCTATTGCGTGCTATTAGCTCAACCAGCATTCCATATAAACGATTCACTTCGCTTTTTAGGTTTTCTAAACTCTCAGAAGTTATTGGCTCATGTGGATTTAAATCATTTTTTCTACTTCCTGCAAATACTGTCGTATATTTTATTCCCTGTTTTTCATCAAACCCACTTTGATCTATATGACTTGCTATTACTCCTATGCTTCCTACTCCTGAAGTTCTACTCACAAATACCTTTTCAGCGCTAGAAGCTATAGCGTACGCTGCAGAATATGCATCATCATTTGCTATCGCTATTATCCTCTTTTTTCCCCTTGCACTGTAAATAAAATCAGCAAGGTCAAACACTCCATTGACCTCTCCTCCAGGACTGTCTATATCCAACAGGATTGTTTCTATATCACTATCTTCTATTGCTTGTGTAATTTGTGCTTCTATTTGATTATAGGAAGTCATTCCAAAAATATCATCAAAAGTTTCTGACTTTTTTGTCAAGATTCCATGTATCGGTATTATTCCTCTTTCACTATTTCTTACTGCATGTTTTATATTTTTAAAGATAGGCTGCTTTCCTGTTTGTAGTGACAGTAATTCAAAACTCCTTGGTTCTACCATTACACATTTGTTTAACCATGTTGTTTGTTGCTTCATATCACCTCTTGATTGGCCGTAACGTCAGAATCAAAACTTAAGCCCAGTTCACTTGCACGTCTTTGATCTTCAGCAATTTCCTGATCAATTTCTTCTACATCGTAACCCATTTCTGATACTACTTCTGATCGACTCTTAAATCCATTTCTTACTGCCATTTGCTGTGCTTGCTGATCTTTTAGCGGATCCACCCAATCAAACCCTTGTGCTATCCATTTTACTTCTTTTTTTGCTCCTTCTTTTCCCTTTGTCCATTCTTCACCTATGTCTAGCTCTCCAGAAAGTAGTGCTAACTCTAACCACCTATCCCATACAGGACGGCAAAACTGAAATACCATAATGTTATGCTGTAACATCGTGCACCTCCTGCGAAACTCTATCAATCCTGCTCGAATGGATGAATAATTAACGCCTGTTAAATCTCCTGTTAGCTGTTCATATGTTATCCCTGTGCCTATTGCTATTGCCCTGAGTTGCTGTCTCATAAACGCTTCATAACTTCCTCCTACATCTGACGGCTCTGAAAATTTTATATCTTCTCCTGGGTCTAAAAGCTGCATTGTTCCAGGTTCTAGGCCAGATAGTGCTATTCCTTGCTCATTACTTTCACCTTCTCCCATGATATTTGCTTCAGGATCAAGTCTCGTAATAAACCCTGCAAACATCGCTGCTGTTTTCTTTCTTACTAGCTCTGCATCGTCGTATTGATCAAGCTCATAGAGCTTTAGCAGTATATTAGAAAGCCATGGCTCTCCTCGGATCTGACCAGGTCTTAGTGGTCTATAAATATGTAAAACATCATTTGCTGGCACTCTCACTGACTCTCCAAATGAGCCTTCACCTGGATGTTCTCTAAATAGGTAATACGCTTCTCTCTGCCCAAGCCTATTGAACTCAATCCCGTTTCTAATTACATTACCGTTGGCAAGGGTTTGATTGCTCTTATCGTCTAAATGCTCTGATTCAAGTACTTGTAATTGCAGAGGTACACAAAGACCATCTTCGTATCTCAGCCGTACAAAACATTCTCCTCCCTCTATCATACTTCTGCATACTAGAGTTTGTAATCCGTAAAAATCACTTATCCCATTACTGTCTGCTTCATCTGTCCATTTCAGCCATAATTCTTGTACTTTCTTTCGAAATTCTCCATCCCTTGCTTTTGATTGCGGTTTTATTCCTGTTCCAATAGAGTTACTTACTATTGTATCAATGATATTTGCCGCATATGGGTTTTTTCTCACCATATCCCGAGAACGGCTACGTAAGTGCTCAAGGCTCTGAGAAAGTAAATTATTTATGCTTCCTGTTTCTCCTTGCCAATACATTACCCTTCTCCCTGAGCCTGATGCATCCCAGGCTGAATTTTTGATTTTTGGCTTGTAGAATAATTGTTTGAAGGTTTTTAGTAGCATTTATAAAATTCCTTTATTTGTTGAAAAAACAATCTTTCTTTTAGGTTTCACACCTACAATTTTCAATTCAGCCTTAATACGTTGCCGTAGATTCAGCAAGTCATTTATCTGGACTTCAGCATATCTCACCACATGGTCACCATATGCAATTGATACTACTCGCTCTCCGTTTTGCAGCTTCTTTATTGCTTGTTCAACTTGAAACAAATACTCTTCGTTATACATTTTTCAACCACTTACTCTGTCTTACTTTTTTAGGCTTTTTACTTTCCATTTTTCCACTCAGACTATTCCATTTACTCTCTGGCCAACGATCAATTCCAAGCGCAATAGATGCAGCTCTGGCATAAATCCGGCAATCTAGTACTTCATTTCTTTCTCTTACCTTTTGCCACTCTTGTTTAGTGTATCCTTTTACTACCTTGCTGACTAATTGCTCTGCCGTTAGCTGCTTAAAATATTCAGGTGCATATTCTGGAAAGTGACAATATCCAGGTAGAGCTTTTCCTTCTTCTTCTTTTAAAATATTAAGTAGTTGAAAAAGCTCTGACTTTAATATCGATACTCCTACTGGCCAGAGCTTTATTCCTCTCTTTAGCTTTTGACCACCAACTGTTACATCTACTCTACTTGGGCTACTAAGTGGTACTAGTGCTTTATTTACACCTTTCACTGCCATTACTCTTCCAGATCCTTGATGACCTCTTACCCAATTGTATACTTCCTGTGTTGCATACCCTGCATCTACTGCCATCATGCTTATCATGTATTCAAGACCATTTTCACCGATAAAATGATGATTGAGTAACTCCGAAAGTTTTTTCCATACTTCTCTACCCCCAGTATCTCCTTCAAATACTCGATAGTCTATTGACCAACTTTCGCGGCTTTTTCCCCAGGCTACAACTTCTACTTCTAAACGATCTTTTTGTACATCTACTCCTGCGGTAAGTACCACTTCTCTCCTAGGTACTGTGCCTACGGGAAAAAATTCTCTCCTGTTAAATAATTGCTTCCAATCTGGTACTTCTCCCTTATCTACCCAGGTTTCTCCAAGCGTTGTGTTGATCCAAACTTTCAGTAATTGTTCACTTTCTTTGGCATGCAGAAAATCCTCTACTGCTTGTTGCCAACTATACCAGCCAACTGGGCTATAAAGACTTGAAAGATGAAATCCTTTTTTTACCCCTATAGCTCTCCATTCTCCACGCTCAAGCATCTCTGTCTTTTGATGATTTTCTATCTTTCCGCTACATTCTATGCAAATATAATGTGCTGTTCTCGAATCATTATTTTCCCATTTTATTTGTGACCATTTTAAAACTTGATAATAACTACAATGCGGACAGGGAACAAAAAAGTATCTCTTATCTGTCGCTTCAAACTCCTTTTCAATTCTGCTTATTCCATGAATCGTTGGTGTTGATACCAGAAAAATCTTTCGACGTGCAAATGTATTGGTTCGAGCTATGCTGAGTAAAACTGGATCTCCTTCTCCTCCTGAATCTCCAGGGTAAGCATCTATTTCATCAAGAAAGAGGTATTTTACTGGCATAGATCTCAGTCCTACACTGCTATTTGCTCCAGTTATTACTACTATTCCACCTGGAAACTCCTTACTCTGTACAGTATTGCCTGAATCTCTTGACCTTGGGTCTTTTACTTTACTTTTTAAACATGGTGTACTCTCTATTAATGGTGCAAATCTTCCCTTCGACCAACGCTTTCCCATTTCAACTGTTGGCTGTACTACTAGCATTGGCCCTGGTGTTTGGTCTATAATATAGCCTATCCAATTATTTCCTGCTTCTGTTCCTCCAATCTGCGCTCCTTTCATGAATATTACTTTTTCCGCTGGAGAAGATGGAGATAGTGAATCCATGATTTCTTTTAAATAAGGAGTTCTCTCTGTTCTCCACTTTCCTGGCTCTGATGCTGCAGTTGGCGCTAAAACTCGATACTCATTCGCCCACTCTGATACTTTAAGCTGCGGATCTGGTCTTAAACCTTCAGAAAAAGCTCTAGCATATATCATTGCCTGCATCTACTCACAATTGGTTCTAACTCAACACCATTAACAGTAGGACTACACTCTTCCAGTTCCATAAACATCTTTTTCTGAAATTCGTTTTCTATATATCTTTTTCTTATCTCACTTAGCATTATTGCTACAGCAAGAGCAAATATCCCTGTCATTGTTGCAAAAATGATTGCACTGCTTATTGTTGTTGCTGTTAAACCTATATATGCTGCTACTGCTATTGCGCTGACCGTAATATAGATGCAGATAATGTTATTATGCTTTTTCATCCTTTTATCTGCTATTTCTCTCTGTGCTATATATTTATTATTAAGGGTTGGAAATTTGACAGCTGTATCTCTACAGAGCAATGCCCCATTTTTTTCAGTAAACAAAACTTTTAGTAATTCTAAATTGTTTGATTTGATTGCTAAATGTAAAATAGGTGTATAATTTGCTCCTTTTTTCAGCAATAACTTTACTACATGTAAATGCCCTTTTTCTGCAGCAAGGTAAATCGGTGATAAACCTTTATTATTTGAAATATCAATATCAATTTCTTCCTTTAAAATTGCATCTATAAGCTCAATTTCTCCTTTTTGTGCAGCTAAATGCAATAGACTATTCTTTTCAGAACCGTATTTATTACTCATCAAAGCCTTTTTTATCTCAGGTTTAGCGTAATCAAATGGTGTCTTGCCGCTATCGTCTTTTACCAGAGGGTCTATATCTTCTCGTGTTAGTAAAACTTCTATTGTTTTAAGTCTTTCAGCGTAATGTAGTGGTGTTTTACTTTCGTAGTCTTGCAAATTGACTTGAGCATTAGGCTCCTTTATTAAGCATTTGAGGATATCAAGACATAAGTCTCTTTCATCGTAATTAGTATTACTTACAGCTATATGCACAGGTGATAATTTCATTGAGTTTTGTCCTATGCGCGCGCTATTTACATCTGCTCCTAGCCTTAGCAGTAACTTTACTATCTCCAACTTTTTGTTATTAACTGCATAGTGCATTGGTGTCTGATTTCGTGCATCAAAAACCTCGATTTCAGCGTTTCCTTCTTCCACTAAAATTTTGACAATATTCTCATGTCCTATGCCTGCTGCTAGATGTAATGGAGTATGATGCAAAGCATTTCGTATATTAACGTCAATACCTTTTCCTATCAAATATCTAACTGCATTAATTTCACCTATCATTGCAGCTAAATGAAGTAAACTATCTTGTTCTGACCCGTATTTGTTATTAATTAGCGCTT
>NZ_LYUY01000073.1:0-7211 GCF_001675785.1 Wolbachia endosymbiont of Nomada ferruginata | reverse complement strand
AAGATTTATTGAGAAAGATACAGGGCACTGTTTTCCACTAGGAACAGCGAGCACATTTACAACATATTTTGCACCAGCAGACTTTAATGAGACAGTAAATACTCTTGGACAGCCACTATATGCAAAACAAGAGCCAAGGAGGTTTGATAGAGGGACTGATTTACATACGCAGTCGAACCCTCTGCCAATGTGCCATCGTCCGGCAGTTTTGGTAAAAATTAGTTCTAGTTGATGAATATAGGAAAATTATTGGAAGATTGTTTTGAGCATTTAGGAGTGGAAGCCATATATTGTAATAAAAATAAGGAGAGTATTCGTAAAATAAAAGTGCTAATTAAACGTCCTGAGACTACGTACTCTCTAGGTGCAGATGGAGCATTAACTCAGCAAATTGCTTCTATAGAAATACGTGATCAGGACGTTACTTCCTTTAGCATAGGTAATTATATCAAGATTGAAAAAAGGTTCTACAAGATTTTTGAACCACCGTTAAAAGATTCTTCGAGTGAAATATGGAAAATTGAGGCAATAGAAAGTGTTTGATTAGTAACAATATTAATGAAATAATCTCCAATATTGAAAGAAAAGAGCAGAAAATAAAACTGGCAACTATAAAAGCGTTAAACAAAACGGCACTATGGTTAAAAGCGCAAGCAGCTAAGGAAATCAGTGAGGAAAAGAAGATAAAATTAAGTTTGATAAGAAAGAGATTAAGAATTTTTAAGGCGAAAACTAGCAGATTAGAAGTGTTAATTAGAGCAAATCTCTATGACATTAGAGCATCGACAATTGGCAAGATACAAAAAACAAGAAGAGGATCGAAAGTAGGAAAGCATGAGTTTATAGGAGGATTTGCAGCAGTTATGCCAAAAGGAAATAGCGGTATGTTTAAACGTGAAGGAAGAGCAGCATTGCCAATAAAGGAAGTTAAGTTGCCACTCGAACTAGAGGCTTCAAGGATAATAGGAAATCTTGTTAATTATGAGGTTGAGGAAGTGTTTGAAAAGTTCTTTGAACGTGAATTGAGTTATATTACAAGAAATGCATGAATTTTAAAGATTTGCATAACGCAATCTGCACTACGCTGAAGAGAGAAATACCAGCAATTCAAACTTGTGAAATTTATCCATCGATAAGAAAAGAATTATTAGCGCCAGCGTTATTTGTAGAGCTTGTGAGTTTAGAATCTGGAAAAGATCCTGGAACAGAAGAATTAGCATTGAAAGCCAGGTTTGAAGCGAGGATTGTCGTTGATGGAACAGTCGAGGATTCCTCGGTAGTTGTTAGAACACTAGCTGCTGAGGTTGTGAGAGTAGTAAATAAGAATACTTGGAATATGAAAAATATTTCACCAGGTGAATTTATATCTGCAGAAATTGACGGATTTAGGCCAGAATTGGATGCTTATCTTGTGTGGCTAGTTGAATGGTTTCATGAGGTACACGTGGGTAAATCAGTATGGTCAACTGGCATAATGCCACATGTTATTGAGATAGGTGAAGTGCATGTTAGACCATAGTTTTGCAATTTCAGAGCTAAATAGAAAATTAGCGAATATTATCCGTATTGGATTGGTGAAAGAAGTAGATTATGAAAAAGCAAAAGTAAGAGTGAAAATAGGAGATATTGTAACAGATTATCTGCCATGGATAACAAGCAAAGCAGGAAAAGATAGAGATTGGTCTCCTCCAGATATCGATGAACAAGTAATGGTATTTTCTCCTCTTGGTGAACTATCATTAGGAGTGGTATTAGGAGGAATATATCAGGAAAAATACTCTGCACCAGAGAATAAAAAAGAAATAAATAGTGTGAAGTTTCAGGATGGAACAAGATTGTTATATGATAAAGAGAAGCATCATTTAGAGATTGAAGTAGTAGACAAAATAACACTGAAAGCTGGGGAATCGAGCATAGAGATGACGAAGAGCGAAATAAAACTGAAAGCAGATAGAATAAACCTTAATTAAATGAATAAATCGGTTGTACGAGTAGGAGATTATTGTGTAGAAGTAACACCGCATTTCTGCATTAGCGGAAGTAATAATGTTTTTGTAAACGGTAAGTCAATATGTAGACAAGGAGACAGTTTTAGTGAAGGAAAAGTAATGATTCAAGGATCAAAAACAGTGTTTGCAAATGGTCTTAGTGTAGGAAGAGTAGGAGATATAGTTTCATGTGGTTTTAAAGTAATAAAAGGCAGTGAAAGCGTTTTTGCAAAATAGAAATGAAGGGTATGGATGCTAAAACAGGAAAAGCGTTAGAAGGAATAGAGCACTTAAAGCAATCGATAATTGATATACTGACCACTCCAGTAAACAGTAGAATAATGAGGAGAGATTATGGGTCAAGATTATTTGAATTGGTGGATAAGCCAATAAATAGAGATTTAACACTTGAGATATATGCAGCAACAGGAGAAGCTTTGGAAAAATGGGAAAAGAGATTTAAGTTAGAAAAAGTAAAAGTTGAAGGAGTAAAAGAAGGGAGAGTAACATTGAATTTAGAAGGTGTCTATCTTTCAGAAGGTAAGTTCATAAATATTAATGGAGTAGTTGTTTAAAAATGCAGCAGCCAAATATTATCGAACCACTGAACTTTGAAGAGATTTTTGCTCGGATGAAGGAAGAGTTAGTGAAGTGTGATGAAAGTTTTACAGCATTAGTAGAAAGTGACCCAGCGATGAAGGTATTAGAAGTAGCAGCATGGAGGGAATTGTTACTAAGACAAAGAATAAATGAATCAGTAAAGAGCAATTTACTAAAATTTGCAACGGGAGAAGATCTTGATAATTTAGCTGAATTTTATGGAGTAGAGAGAGAAAAAGAAGAAGAGGACGAACGATTTAGAAAAAGAATTAAAGCAAAGATAGTAGGCTCAAGCACGTGTGGAAGCAAGGAGTATTATCGTTATCATGCACTGTCAGCAGATAGTAGAGTAAAAGATGCATTGGTTGAGTCAAAAGTGGCAGGAAGTGTAGAGATCTCAATTTTATCTACAACAACTGGCATAGTGTCAGAAGAACTACTTGAAATTGTAAAAAAGCAGGTTACTAGAGATGATATAAGGGTTTTAACAGATACGATAACAGTAATTGGTTGCAATATTACGGAAATAGATATTCACAGCAGAATGAGCATAAGTCCTGTAATATCAGAGGAAGAAATCAAGAAGCAGTTTATTAAGAAGTTTGAATTAGCAAAAAGATTAGGGTGGAGTGTAACAAGATCGTGGATAATAGCGAATCTATTTGTAGATGGTGTAGAAAATGTGGAATTAATCGAGCCAAGAGAGGATGTTATGGTGCTAGGTAACGAATGTGCAAATTTGAGAAATTTAAAGATTGAGTTGAATTAATGTTACTGCCACCAAATGCAACCAAACAAGAAAAAGCGCTAGTAGATGCAACAGATTATAAGGTTGATCCAAGCTGTATCAGAGGATTTAAGTTCAACCTAAAAGGAGAAACATTGCCGTGGTTGATTGAGGAATATGAATTGGGGGAAATATTACACTGGGTAAAAGATAGAAGAAAAGCCATAGTAGAAGGAGTAAAATTTCAAAGACTACGTGGAACACCTGCCTCACTCAAAATAGCACTAAAATGGGCAAATATAGAAGATATTACAATTATCGAAGAACCACCTGGTAAACATTTTTTTGAACTGCAGATAGGGATAAGGGATGTTCCAAATGACTTTTTTGTAGATGCAGTAGTAGAACTTGCAAAACTATCATTACCAGCAAGATCGCGATTAATGAGGATTTTTAACGATTATTACAACGTTGATAGGTTTATTTTAGGTGAGAGTATATTTGGCAGCTTACTATCAGACTATTCAGGTAGAAAGGTTGAAAAAGATGGGCCAGTGTTATCGTTTGGAAGAGTAAATTTCTTCAGGTTTAGTGTTACGTCAATTAAGGTTATAGAGAGTTATCTACGCAACCATTATGAACAAACATTTAGTAATGACATATATCGATTAGATGTAGCAGTACTTGGAGAGACAGAAACTCATACAAAGGATTACAAAGGCATCTATGAAAGGAGTCATCAGTGGTACAATTTAAAAGCACTATATCCATTACCACAAAGTTTATTACCAGAAATAAAGTTTGCTAAGGCACAAATAGTATTATCGGACAGTTGGAACTTAGGAGAAATAAATGCGTGCTTTCCGGTTGGTAGCATAGAAGAAGAAGGAAATAAATTTGTATTGGGAAACGATAAACTTTCATGGCAACGTTGGAATTTAAAACACAAACCAATTTTAGAAAGGTTTAGCGTTACTCACCACTACAAAGTAGAAAATTATACTGATCAGAAGATTACAAACTATGTTTTAGCAGAACACAATGTTTACTATAAAAACGATTTAGAGCAAAAAGACTCAATACATGAATTAGAAAAGCATATTTTGGTATTTTACCCAGGAGTACTGAAATGGCACGAACATCGACATTTGCACAGAAGTTGGAAAAATAGTCAAGCAATATGTGTAATAAGTTAAATACTTATATTTAGATCCTCATATATTATATTAATAATAGGTTAAAATGTATGAAATAAAAAGAAAAGGACTTGCTTTCTCATGCTAAAAAGGACATGACTTGAATAGCAGCAGGTAAATATAAGAAATTTGTCTGGCGCTAGAAAAGCTAATTTTGTGAGGTATGAAATGAGTTTTAGCAAGAGTAAGTTTTTTAAAGAAGTATCAAGTAACGGATTTAAAGACATTAATAAAAGAAATGAAGAAGGAGAGACGATCTTGCATCAAGCAGTAGAAATCTCTGATTACAAAACAGTGAGATTATTAATAAAAAAAGGAGCAGAGGTTAATGCAAGAGATAAAAATGGTTATACGCCACTACACTGTGCAGTATTTGCGAAAAGCTTAGAAAATGTAAAAGTGCTGCTAAGGTCGGGAGCAGAAGTAAATGCCACTCAATATGTCACTGGATGTACGCCACTCCACTCTGCGTGCAAGATGGGAGGAGCAGGAGTTGAAATAATAAAAGAGCTGGTAAAGGCTGGAGCTGAAGTTAATCAACTGAATAAGTACGGCGCAACGCCAATGTATTACATCTGGGAAAGTGAAAAGTATCGTCTATGTGATAGCAAAGAGAGTGAAAAGGCGAGTAAATTTTTGAGAGAAAAAGGAGGAATAACAAAAAGTAGAGAACTGACGTGCTATGGAATAGAGGGGCTAGTGGGAGAAATAGCAGACATGTTGAATGGGAGCTACATGCCGGAGCTAAAAATAATAGAGATAGGAGAAATAAGGAAGAGAGACAAATCGCTAATAAAGAAAGAATGTCAAAATTTAGCAAGCAAGATAATGAGCAAAGTGAACGAAATGATAGATGAGGTAGCGAAAAGGAAGGTTTAAAAGAGGGATTTAAATTTAAAGAAAAGGTGAGGTGGATTATGTTAAAGCTTGGCAAATTTAATAAGTCAGCAAAAGAATTGTTAGAGAGCTCATTTAAAAATATTTATGAAAGAGACGAGAATGGAAGAACAGCTCTACATTATGCAGTAGAGGTAAAAACAGTGGAGTTATTAGTCGAAAAAGGAGCGAATGTGAATGCAGCAGATGTGAAAGGATACACAGCACTGCACCTAGCGGTAACGGAGAAACGTCTAGAAATCGTGAGGGAATTGATAAAATCAGGAGCAGACGTAAATGCTGAGGAATATGGAAATAAATGCATACCTCTACACCTTGCGTGCATGGTAGGTGAAAAAGAAATAGTGGAGGAGCTGGTAAAAGCTGGAGGAGAAATAGAACAAGAGGATGAATGTGGGATGACAGCAATAGATTATGCAAAAAATAGTAAAGAAGTAACTGAAGTATTGAAGAAAGAAACGGACAGAATTGAAAAGTTATTTGAATAAATAGAACCTTCTATGAGAGGCTGAAAATATGGAGGAAGAAACAGAAAAGAAAGTAATGAATTTAGAGAGAAAACCTTTGGATGAGCTGAGAAAAATATGGAAGAAGGTATATGGAGAAGAAGTGCCTAGATACTCAAAGAAATATCTGATACCAAGATTAGCTTATAGAATGCAGGAAAAAGCGTATGGAGAAATGTCAAGAAAGGGGACAAAAAGACTAGAGTATCTGGCAGATCGGCTAGAGAAGGGAAAAAGAATAAGTAGCGATAAATTACCAGTAGAAGGTACAGAATTAATACTAGAGAGAGGTGAGGAAACGCATGCGGTAATGGTAACAGATAAGGGTTTAATCTACAGAGAAGAATTTTACACATCATTATCAGCAGTAGCCGGAAAAATAATGGGAATGAGCTACAACGGACCTTTATTATTTGGGATGCGTGATAAAAATGAAAGTTGAAGAGAATAAAATGCTAAAAGAGGTAAGGTGTGCGATATATACAAGAAAATCAAATGAAGATGGTCTCGAGCAGAAGTTTAATAGCCTTGATGCCCAGCGAGTAGCATGTGAAAAGTACATAAAGAGCAGAGAAGGCTGGGTAATATTGGCCAAAAGGTACGATGATGGAGGATATTCAGGGAAAAATTTAGAAAGACCAGCAATAAAGGAATTATTTGAAGATGTTAAAGGAGGAGAGATAGACTGTGTAGTAGTATATACACTAGATAGGTTATCAAGAGAAACAAAAGATAGTATAGAAGTAACGTCATTTTTTAGAAGGCATAGAGTAAATTTTGTAGCAGTAACACAGATATTTGACAATAATACGCCAATGGGAAAGTTTGTACAAACGGTATTGTCAGGAGCAGCACAACTAGAAAGAGAGATGATAGTTGAGAGAGTAAAAAATAAAATAGCAACATCAAAAGAGCAAGGTTTATGGATGGGTGGAACTTTACCTCTTGGATATGATGTAAAAGATAAAGAATTAATAATAAATAAAAAAGAAGCGAAAATAGTAAAACATATATTTGAGAGTTATATGGAGCTAAAATCAATGGCAGAATTGGCAAGAGAGTTAAATAGAGAGGGATACCGAACAAAGAAGTTTGAAGCAAAATCGGGAAAAGTACAAGGAGGAGAGATATTTAAGAAAGCGACGGTGAGAAGAATAATAACAAATCCAATATATGTGGGAAAGATAAGACATTATGAGAAAGAGTATGAGGGAAAGCATGAGGCAATAATAGAAAAAGAAAAATGGCAAAAAGCGCAGGAATTGATAAGGAATCAGCCATATAGAAAAGCAAAATA
>NZ_LYUY01000202.1:0-383 GCF_001675785.1 Wolbachia endosymbiont of Nomada ferruginata | reverse complement strand
CGAGGGCAGTATGTTAAATGTTATAGCCTGTTTTGCCTCAAACACAAAGGTGTCATCCCAGTGCTTGACACTGGGGTCCAGGTATAAAAATATTTGCAAATTGTGCAATGGACAACAGATTTTAGGAGCATACGTTAAACTAATTTCCATTATAAAAATAAGATGGATCCCAGTGTCACGCACTGGGATGACAAAGAGAGGGTTAGACAAAAGGGTCGATAAATGATTAGGATTACTTTTTCAGCCGAACAAAAAGTAAAAGAATACAGTGGTAAAGTTACTGGCTTTGATATATTACAACCGGATGTTTTGAAAGAAGCAATTGCCTTTAAGGTAAATGGTGAGTTGCATGATCTCTCACGTGAAATTGAAGCTGATGCAGA
>NZ_LYUY01000072.1:0-7403 GCF_001675785.1 Wolbachia endosymbiont of Nomada ferruginata | reverse complement strand
GTTGAGTTGGCGGCTGCGGTAGAGGCATCTACAGAAAAAGAAGATAAAAAAGCAGAAAAAACATCATTAAAAGAAGAAAATAAAGAAGTTTGCAAAGAAGTAGAAATAAAGGTAGATGAAAGAGAAAAACCTAAAGTGCCAGTTTCCCTTTTTGAAGTTTCACCCGGATTTGTAAGGCCAGTCCCTCTGAGCAAACCAGAGCTTGATCTTTTACCAAAGCCTATAATGCCTTCTATATTTAAGGAGGTTATAAACAATGAGAACCGCGAGGAAACAAAACCAAAAGTGGAAGAAGAGAAGAAAGCAAGACCTGAGGAACCGAAGAAAGAGGTGTGTCCACCGAAAGCTCCGGAGGAGGAGAAGCCAAAACAAGATCAGCGAAAAAGAGGTGGAAAATTTAAACTTGGTAATAGGAAATTAAGAAGAGCAAACCTAGATAACAGTAATAAACCTCCTGCGCACGATTATCCAATTGGTGATTGGCAAGCTCCATCAGGCACTAGTGATAAGTCTAATACTAGTGCTGATCAGCGTAGTTCTGCAAGTAATGCTCAACCACCAAAAGGATTGACTAATGATGTAAAAGTTGAGAAATGTGCAGAAGGTCAGTCAGTAGGAAAGACATAATCATGAAGGTAGTTAGATTACAGTGATTTCTTTTTTGTCATTCCAGTGCGTGACACTGGAATCCAGGCTGTGGGTTTGGTAAATGTAGGGTTTTATGTTAAAAGGGAGTGGTTTTGATGAAATTGCAAAGAACCAGTGTTAGCTACTTGGATGACAAAAAAGACTGGATCCCAGTGTCTGGGCACTGGGATGACACCTATGGGTATTTGGTATGACATAAAGAAACACGAGTGTCATTCAGCATCTTTTTTTGTCATTCCAGCGGGTGACGCTGGAATCCAGACTGTGCATTGGGTTTGATAAATGTAGGGTTTTATGTTAAAAAGGAGCGTTTTTGATGAAATTGCAAAAAAGACTAGATTCCAGTGTCTGGGCACTGGGATGACAAGAAAGGGTAGCACGTGACGCTGGAATCTTGAAAGTTGGGTTTTATGAAAAAGAGTGAATAAAATTTTTTGAAAAAAAATATAAAAAAGTGCTTGCACTTAATTTTATTTTTAGTATATTAATTACATAATATTTTTACTGGAGAGTAATATGCCGAATGATAATGATAATGATAATAAACGAAAATATGGTGACAATAATGCTCCTGGAGGAGGAAGAATTGACCTAAGTAAAGTAGACCCAAGGAGAGTTGATGACTTTACAGAGAGAATTAAGCGTGAGGAGGAGAGAAGGAAGCAAAATCAATCTAGTGGTCAAGGTAGTGGCAGAAGTGGTAAGTAACAGTAAATTTATGGTAATTTGAATAGGGAGGGTTATTATGCCTAATATAATGAATAAAGAATTAGTAAGAGCATTTAACATTATTCTTTGTGAAAATGATATTGGCATTACTAATTTTACTGTACAAAGCACAGATCAAACTTTTTTTAAGAAGGAAAATCGTATTATTATCTCATTTGATAAAGATATGGATGTTGGTCAATGCATGGAGTACTTGCACAATATAAAGGAAAGCATAGTAGAAACATTTTGTGGGAGTGAAAGTGGTGCTAATATGTCTTTTAATACAAAGTTTTTTCCTTTTAACTTTAATGAAAGGCAGTTGACTAAATATAAGGAGGGATATAAGCTTTTAGTGCCAATAGGTAAAGGTGTAGTTTTTAATCTAAAATGTTTACTAGCTAATGGGCTTGCGAGAGACGTCACAGGTGCTATGGGAAGAGATTGTGGTTTAGAATATGTAGAAGAGCATACGTCTGATAAAAGCTTTGACAGGAAATCTTATCTGTATTGTATGCGTTTCTATGATAAAAGGTTACAAGATTATTTTGTAGAGTCATTCTCGTCAAGGGTAAAAAATTATAAAAACGGCCCTAAAAGAACTGATGATTTTTTGAAAATCAAGGACAATTGTGTGTATATAAAGGCAAGCATTTTTGATAATGTTGAGTTCATTAGGAGGGTAGTAAAAAGAAAAGCATCTTTGATATGTCGTGACTTTCAGGTTCCAAGTAGCAAGGATGAAGTTGTTGAGAGTCTGAAATTTCCAATAATTGTTTTGCTTCGTGGAATGGGCATACCAGCTGATACTATATTGCATACTTCTTATACAGGCCATGGTGAGAATTCAGTTCTTGTACCTATTATACAAATTACTTCTGGTATTGGAGGCAAAGAAAATTGTAGACTTTTAAATAAGAAAGAAGTGGGCTATATTAATAATGTATTTGGTATGGTTGTGTTAAATAATGTTGAAGATTATATTTCACCAAAACACCTACCGGTATTTGGTAATCGAGGAGTATATGGAATAGACTTTTATGACAAAGACATTTCTTATTGTGTGCTGAATAAAATCATGGAAAGCTCTGTAATCAACAAAGACCATGAACTGTCCATTGACCCTGAGCTTCCTCGAACGCTATTAGCTGAAGCATCACCGACACGGGGGTGTCCCAAGCGGAGTCGTGGTGAAGGGTTAGAGAAGCATCCCAGGCGAAGATCAAAAAAAGAGGAAGAAACAGAGCCTTTTCGGGGGGTGCTGGGGGAAATAGATCCAAGTCAACCCACTTGTGGTCAATCACAGCTATCTTTAGGTGCTGGTGAAGGTATGCTAACAGAGGCTAATATTCGGGATCAGAAAATGACCTGTAGACCATCATCGATTCCTTTTCCTATAGCATGGGATAATTCAATGTCCTTAAATTCTGGGGTTTCTGAAGATTCTCCAAAAGATATGAAGAACATTTGTAATGAGGAACCTGAAAAACAGCAAGTTACTGATAAAAGTGATCGAAAAAGTAGTGATGAGTGTTTTGAAGCAAAGTCACAAGAAAGTGAATCTCCGGAGAAGAAACATGGGGGTGGTGTTCAAAAAATAAAAAAATTGCTCTCTTCACCTTTTAAGAAGCAATATGGCGTAAACCTTAAGCGACATGATGTAGGGCGTGATACAACGCGAAGTACTCCTGGAACTCCTGTAACTGAAAAACCACCTGTGTCTAAGCCATTTTTTTCATTCCCAACTAGAATAAAAGCAAAAAATAATCCACCCTCAGGAGTGACTTCTCCTACGCATGAAGGTGGACCAGAGTGGCAACAACGTCTTGATCCTGATCAGAGGGAGGAACTACGCCCATTTCTTTCTCCTGAGGAGCGAAAGAAGCTAAACTCCAACTATTTCTCCCCTGGGGAGGAGCGGCTTTTATATTTGACGCATGCTCTTGAGGGGAAAAGGGAGCTAAGCAGATCTCTATGTGAGGGTAAAGAATCACAGTTATTGCGACTTGCAGAAGCACAATTATCGTCACCTGATAACTCTAGTTCTAAAAAAGTTGATAGAGATAGTGGTTTTTGTTCTATGGGTTCTCCTGCTGTGCTACATAGGGGAAATGTCTCTTCAGAGTGCAAAGAGTGTAGTGTGCAACAGGCAAAGTATATGTCAAAAGTTTTGGAGAAAAATTGAGGTTTTTAGATATATCTTAACCACCCAAGTGTTTTATTAGGGTTGGAGCCAAAGTCCCTGACCCTGAAAGCACTGGTGTTAGTTTTTCTCATCCATTGCAGATATTGCACCGTACTAAATATTTAAAAAGTATTAATATAAAGATATCAATAAAATTATTTACACTTTCATGCTATGCCCATAGCATCATATATTACTTAACCTTGCAATAATTTTTTTATTCTTGCTGCTTCTTCAAACTCTAAATTTTCAGCATGCTCTATCATTTGCTTTCTCAAATCATCCTTATTAGTATTTACTTTCGGTTCTGCTATTGCCCTCTCCTGTAAGGTGTTTGATATAGGTTTTATTATAGTCTTTGGGATAATATTGTGCAATATATTATGTTCTTCTTGTTTTTTTCTTCTTCTTTCAGTCTCTTTTAACGCACGATCCAGAGAACCAGTGATTTTATCTGCATACAAAATTACTCTACCTTCAGCATTACGCGCAGCACGACCAATCGTTTGAATTAATGAAGTTTCCGATCGCAAAAATCCTTCTTTATCAGCATCCAAAATTGCAACCAACCCACACTCTGGAATATCAAGACCTTCCCTCAGCAAGTTAACACCTACTAAAACATCGATTTCTTTAGATCTCAATTTGTATATAATTTCTATTCTCTCCAGCGCAGCAATATCAGAATGCAAATAACTCACTCTCATATTCAATTCACTCATATATTCAGCTAAATTTTCAGCCATTTTTTTCGTCAATGTAGTGATTAAAACACAAAATCCCTTCCCTATTGTCACTTGTGCCTCATGAATTACATCATCAATTTGACTCTCTATTGGTTTTACAATGCAGATTGGGTCCGTAAGCCCTGTTGGACGGATAACTTGCTCTATAAATACATTATTGGTCTTTGCCAACTCATACTTTCCGGGAGTGGCTGAAATGTAAATAGTCTGCGGCCTAACTCCCTCCCACTCTTCAAATTTTAATGGACGATTATCAAAAGCGGAAGGGAGCCTGAAGCCATAGTCGATCAATTTCTTTTTACGCGCCTCATTACCACTGTACATCGCACCAACCTGAGGAACGGTGACATGACTCTCATCAACAAATAAAATTACGTCTTTAGGTAAATATTCAAACAAAGTAGGTGGTGGATCCCCAGCTTCCATTCCATAGAGATAACGCGAATAATTTTCAATACCTTTACTTATTCCTGTTGTTCTCATCATTTCGATATCAAAATTAGTGCGTTGCTCGAGGCGCTTTGCTTCAACAATCTTATTTTGCGAGTAGTAATAATCCAAGCGTTCATGCAGCTCTTTTTTGACTAGTTCAATTGCCTGCAACAAAGCCTCACGTGGGGTTATGTAATAGCTATTTGGAAAAATGGTGATTTTATTTACGCCTTTGGTAACATTGCCCGTTATAGCATCAACTTTAGAAATTTCTTCTATTTCATCGCCAAATAACGATAAACGCCAAGCTTTATTTTCATAATGGGAAGGAAATATATCAATAATATCGCCGCGCACTCTGAAATATCCTCTCTCAAACCTGGCATCAGAGCGCTTGTATTGAAGATCAGTTAAGTTGCTCAGGAAATCATTAATATGAATTTTATTTCCAACACTAAGCGGTATGATCATGCTGCGGTAGCTCTCAGGCGAACCAAGACCGTATATGCAGGAAACACTGGCAACTACGATCGTATCCCTGCGCTCCAAAAGGGAGCAGACGGTGGAATAACGCAGCATCTCAATTCTTTCGTTAATTGCAGAATCTTTTTCGATATAAGTATCAGTTTGTGGTAAATAGGCTTCAGGTTGATAATAATCATAATAAGAAATGAAGTATTCAACAGCATTATGGGGAAACAATCCTTTCATTTCCTCATAAAGCTGTGCTGCTAAAGTTTTATTGTGTGCCATAATTAATGCAGGCCTGTTTGTCCTTGCAATAACATTTGCCATAGTAAAAGTTTTCCCAGAACCAGTAACTCCAAGCAAAACCTGATCTCTTTTATTGCTATTTAGCCCTGCAATTAAGCTATCGATTGCCTGTGGTTGATCCCCAGCCGGTTGAAAATGTGTAGCGATTTGAAATTCCATAGACTTTACTTACTATCTTTGATTCATTGTATAGTAAACACTATATTGCTTTTAAGATAAGTTGTATAGCTATCGTAAAGCCATAAAACATTAACCAACAATGTCATGCAAGTAGCTGACACTGGAATCTTGTTTCAATGTTAAACAAAATACCATAGAATTCAAGAAGACAATTCCTAAAAAATCCCTACATCCAAAAAAAGGCAAAATGTTGCTTGAATAAGCTAAATTTTTTTAGATGCAAAAACAATAAAACATAGTTGATACTAAATTATAGTACTCCTATGACAACGTTACAAAAATTAAGGAAATGGATAGCTCTGATCAATTGGAATAGTATTTTCAGGTACCGGTGGTCAATATGACATTTTTAAAATAAAGATTTAGAACCTGTTTAAAATCTTCTCAATAGAAGAGAAATGAAGGAAAGAACGACCATTTGTAGGCTAGTGTTAAGTTTTCGCTCGCAATTTTTCCACAATCGTCTGCATTTTTCTAACCAAGAGAAAGATCGCTCTACAACCCATCTTTGTGGCAATACAGCAAAGGAATGTAATTCACTTCGTTTTATTACTTCTACAGTTGCTCCAATAATCGTTTTTATTTGAGTTGCAAAATTTTCTCCTGTATAACCTGCATCGACCAGTATATTTTTAACTTCCGAGAGGTTTTCTTTTGCGCTTTCAACCATTCTCACAGCACTGCTAACCCCAGTTGTAAATTAGAAAAAATAGAAAAGGTAAGGAAATAGGGTAAACTCCGAGGTATTTGATATTCATTCCTAAAATAGGAGGTTACCAATGAAAGAGAAAGTAACAGAAATCTTTTGTATAGTCGATGATTTTTGCAATACAGTCGATGAAAATTTTGCAGAAAAACTTCTACCAAGTGGCAAAAAACCAACCAGGACGCCAGAGATTACGCATTCAGAGATTTTTACCATAATATTGCTATATCACCAATCCAAGTGCGACAATTTTAAAATTTTCTATGTGCATTATTTGAAATTATTATACGAATCAGCGTTTCCAAAATTGCCATCCTATAGTAGGTTTATCAGGCTAAAATCGCGGGTTTTATGGTATTTAGCGCTCTTAATGCAATGGTTTTGCGAACAGTCAAAAGTGACAGGGATTTCGTACATAGATGCAACATCTATCGCTGTTTGCCATCCAAAAAGGACCTCGAGAAACAAAGTTTTCAAAGGGTTGGCAAAGATTGGAAAGACTACTTATGGGTGGTTTTTCGGTACATCTAGTAATCAATGAAACTGGCGAAATTCAAGGGGTTACGGTGATAAAAGGCAACGTTGATACCTGTGCCAAATTTAACTAAGAAATTAACTGGATTATTGTTTGGAGATAAAGGACATATCAAAAAAGATCTTTTTCACGAATTATTCGATAGAGGGTTAAAGCTTGTAACCAGTATAAAAAAGGGTATGAAAAACTCATTAATGGCGCTAAATGAGAAGATTTTGTTAAGAAAAAGATCGATTATTGAGACAGTTTTTGGCTCTCTGAAAAACAAATTTGAGATTGAGCATACTCGCCATAGATCACCGATAAATTTTTTGGTACACATTTTTTCTACGCTTGTTTCATATTCCATGCAGCCGAAAAAGCCCTGTATTTCTAAGCTTTACTTCGTTGGCTAATCCGCAACTGGGGTATATAGGGTTGACACCAAGGCAATATTCTTCTGGAGAAGTTGATCGGCATGGCAGCATATCAAAGATGGGACCAGCGGAA
>NZ_LYUY01000071.1:0-7407 GCF_001675785.1 Wolbachia endosymbiont of Nomada ferruginata | reverse complement strand
TACCTAGCTATGAGTAGGGTTATGTTAAAGAGGGAATATGCTTGAATTTACTTGTTTCCGGACAACCTCTAATCCCAATTCTTGCGTACGCTTGATTTCTGAATCCCAATATGCACCTTTTACAAGCCTCACCATAATTTTATGATTTGATCGAATAGCAACATCCTCTACAAAGTCAAGAGCAGACAAAGCACGTTTTTGATATGCTTGTACAGCCAAGCCGAGCCCTTCCCACTCAGAAAGTGATTCATCAAGCCGTAATTGTTCAAACAAGATTAAGGAAATTTCAAGCCTTTCTGTTTCTTCTGCGTCTATGCATAGTGAAATGTTGTATTTTTTTGCCTCGCGGCAGAGCTCTAAAACCTTAGTGAATATCTCACCAGCAATTCGGCCAAATTGACTAAATTCATAACGTGGGTGTAAAGCAGAAAGTTTGATTGAAATTCCATGGGATTTAAAACAATCATTTATTTCAGTGGATTCACCTATAGCTTTTATTGAATGCATATATGAATTAAAATACTCTTCTGCATCCTCAGCTGTGTGAGCAGCTTCACCGAGCATATCAAAAGAGTATAAAAACTTACTATTGTCATCTAGTTTTGCGTACCTTAAAGCTTCTTCTATGGTTTCTCCAACAACAAAATGATTACCAAGCATAGACATTGCTTGTTTTACTGCTTTGCGAATGATCGGTTCTCCTAAATTCTTAAGTAACTTAGAAATTGCGTAATAGAACTTCGAATCGCCTTCATTATCTCTCAATATACTGCTACCTATCATCAAGCTCCATGTGGAAGCATTAACAAACAACAAAGAAGAGTGCCCTAAATATTTATTCCATTCCTGATTGGCAATTTTATCTTTGATTATTTCGTCTATTGTATAATCATCTGGTATTCTAAGTAGCGATTCAGCAAGGCACATCAATGCTATTCCTTCATCATTGGAAAGCGAGTATTGCTGCATAAAGGAATCTACAATACTTAATTTATTGTGTTTGATTTTTTCAATAACTTGTTTTGCAATATTATAAATTCTACTTTTTGAATCAGCTGAAAGCTCTGCTTTTTCTACAAGATAACGTATATAACTCTTTTCATCAGTACGATAAAACCCTTGTAAACGTTTTCTGAGTTCATTAGGTTCTTGTATAGAGCTTATCATATATAATTATCTCCAAAAAATACTCTGACACCATATGTATGGTGAAATTATATCATAACTTTGCGCAGAGCAAATTGTTATTTATGAAGGGACCAGGGCTGGCTAAAAGAAGTCCATGTAATAACTTCACTAAATCAAAAGGATTGTGCAAGTATGTAGCTCAACACTCCACCACACATCAAGTATTTAGTCTCAGTTGCGGTTTGTACACAGCATTTGAGTTGAATTGATTGCTTTGAATTATCCTTTCTTTTGATGATGCATTCTAGATTTCCACCTGGCACTATTTCACCTTTTATGCTTATTACCTCGCTACCATCAAATATCTTTCTGGTTATTCCATTTTGGAATATAAGTGGAAGAACACCCATGCCGACCAAGTTGGACCTATGTATACGCTCAAAGCTTTCTGCAATTACAACTTTAATCCCCAACAATAAAGTACCCTTTGCTGCCCAATCCCTACTTGAACCTGTGCCATACTCCTTTCCTGCCACAATGATGAGAGCTTCCTTGTAGCGCATTGCTGCATCGAAAATTGACATAATTTCCTGAGAAGGAATATATTTTGTATATCCACCTTCGGTGCTAACCATTTCATTTTTTATTCTAATGTTAGCAAAAGTCCCACGCATCATTACATTGTGGTTACCACGACGAGATCCATACGAATTAAAGTCCTGTGGCTCAATCCCAAGATTTTTTAAATATATACCTGCAGGACTACTTGAGGCAATATTTCCAGCAGGGGAAATGTGGTCAGTGGTTACGCTATCGCCAAACATTGCCAATATTTGTGCACCTTTTATATCGATTTTATTATTTTTAGGTGATAAATTATCAAAATAGGGCGGATCTTGTATGTAAGTGCTGTTTGCATCCCAATTATAGATTTCACTTTTTTCACACTTTATCTTTCGCCAATGTTCATCACCAGAAAAAACATCCTTATACTTTTGTATGAACATCTCACGTGTTACCACACTTTTAACGCAATCTTCGATTTCATTGTTTGTTGGCCATATATCTTTGAGATAGACATCATTTCCATTCTTATCTTTGCATATTGAATCTTTTGTCAAATCAGTTTGCACAGTACCAGCAAGTGCATATGCAACAACAAGTGGCGGAGATGCCAAGTAATTAGCTTTGACTAACGGATGAATTCTTCCTTCAAAGTTACGATTGCCAGATAAAACTGCAGCAACGGTTAAGTTTTTGTTTTTAATGCCATCTTCTATATCTTTATTAAGTGGACCAGAATTCCCAATGCAAGTTGTGCAACCATATCCAACTAAATTAAAGCCCAGAGCATTTAGATCTACCTGCAATCCAGACTTTTCTAAATATTCTGTTACAACTTGTGAGCCTGGAGCAAGAGAAGTTTTAACCCAAGGCTTTGATTTTAATCCAAGTTTAATTGCATTACGAGCTACAAGACCTGCAGCAATCATTACACTTGGATTTGAGGTGTTAGTGCAGCTTGTTATTGCTGCAATAACTACACTTCCATCTTGGAGTTTATCGTTTTCCTTTGACTCATTAACTGAAAATGATTTAGAAAAAGACTCTGCCACTTGTGAAAGAAAAACTTTATCTTGTGGTCTTTTGGGACCAGCCATTACTGGCTTCACGCTTGATAAATCAAGTTCTAGTGCGTCAAAAAATGCTAACTCATTATTGCCACGCCACAATCCTTGCTCTTTCGCATAAGCCTCAACTAACTTAATCAGCTTTTCTGGTCGCCCTGTTAAATGTAAATAATCGAGTGTTTTCTGATCAATTGGAAAAAACCCACAAGTTGCACCATACTCTGGGGCCATGTTTGCTATAGTGGCTCTATCTGCCAAAGATAAATAATCTAAACCATCACCATAAAATTCTACAAACTTACCAACAACGCCTTTTGTTCTTAGGATATTGGTAACTGTCAGCACTAAATCAGTCGCAGTTACTCCTTCCGACAATCTGCCAATTAATTTAAATCCAACTACTTCTGGAATCACCATACTAATTGGTTGACCAAGCATCACAGATTCAGCTTCTATGCCTCCAACACCCCAACCAAGGACTGATAATCCGTTAACCATTGTAGTATGGCTGTCAGTACCAACTAAAGTGTCAGGATATATGACTCCATCCTTATTACATACAACTTGCGCTAAATACTCAAGATTCACTTGGTGGCAAATCCCTGTGCCAGGCGGCACTACTCTAAAATTTGTGAAGGACGATTCCCCCCACTTTAAAAATTGATATCTCTCCAAATTTCTTTTTACTTCTAGCTCAACATTCTTACTGAATGCGGAAACACTTCCATAACTATCTACTTGAACAGAATGGTCAATCACAAGGTCAACCGGTACAGACGGATTTATATTGCTCGGGTTTCCTCCATTTTTCTTAACATAACTCCGCATTGAAGCTAAATCAACAACAGCAGGAACCCCTGTAAAATCTTGCATCAACACCCTTGCTGGTTTATAGCTAATTTCGTGATTAGTGTGTTTATTAACGCAGTCTGCTAGTACTCTTATGTCATCCAGCTTTACGTTTACTCCATCTTCATTGCGCAATAAATTTTCAAGCAGAACCTTAAGTGAGCAGGGCAATTTAGTCACATCTATTCCTAAAAATTCACTAGCACTACTTAGGCTAAAATAGTTGTATGACTTCCTGTCAATGTTTAAAGTCGTTTTTGCGTTTAAAGAATTATTCATCCTGCATAACCATTTTTAAGTGAAAAATCAACTAATGATGTCATTCCAGTGCATGACACACAACTGTACGAACGTCCCGTGTTGCAGTAGAGTAAGCATAACTACCAATGTCATCCCAGTGCCCAGACACTGGGATCCAGAAAATTTGATTGCAAATAAGCACGCTATACAACACTTTTGATGAAATTGAACAACGAAACTGGATCCACAACTGTACGAACATTGTGATTTGAGAATAATCTCCGCCAGGAAGGGTGTCATCCCAGTGCTTTGGCACTGAGATCCAGAAAACTTAATTTTAAATAAGTACACCAGATAGCTGTATAATAAGAACTGGATTCCAGTGTCACGCACTGGAATGACATCATTTATTATGCAACATCGTGTCACATTGCAACGTTCGTACAGTTGTGAACTAGATCCCAGTGTCACGCACTGGGATGACAAGAATAATTTGCACCTGGATGACAAGGATGAAGTACATTTGGATGACAACTGGATATATAGATCACATTCAAAATTATTATGCATATTCTGCTTCATTTCAGATATTTCCTCCTTTGGTACCTCAGTAGCACAGCTATTTTCAGCTATATATTACACTGTATTAGTTAAAATTGGAATTACTACCGTTACTTTTTTGTTGTTGACCTTGCTGCTCATACATAGTTTCAAAATCCATAGGATCTAGCATCAGTGGGGGAAATCCACCACTACTTGTAACTCTTGCAATTATTTCTCTTGCAAAAGGGAAAAGAAAAGTAGGTCCGCCAATAAACAAAGCTCGTCTTACCTCTTCTTCACTCAACTCTTTTAAATTTTCTATTGAAAAAATACCACAATATTTCGTCTCACAAATGAAAGCTACACCATCTTTTATACCTTCATCTTTTACTGTTGCTCTGACTTCTATATGTAAAGTAATTTCATGGAAAGATTTTTCTTCATTCATTTCTTCTTTGTTTTTCGTCCCTTCTAATTTTGCTGAATTGATATTAACCATTACATTAATATCTGGAGCTTTACTAGAAGAAAGGAATGGCGAATTCGGATTCTCAAATGACAGATCTTTAACATATTGACCGTGAATTCTCATTTTTTGTTGTGGCATTTCTTACGTCTCCTTTAATTAAGTTGAGATATTTAATACTTTCTTATATAATATATTCATTTACAAACGAATAGCAAACCTGATTATAAGTTGATATGAAAAACATATTTTCATTAATAATTAATAATGTTCGGATACTTTATATGCCAAGGAGTTGAGTTACTATGATAGAGCTTGTAATATATGCTTTATTAGCGGCGTTCATTTTTTCACGTTTGTATAATTCTTTAGGAAGATCAGCCAACCTCAACCTAAAAAAGCTAACTAGTGTATTGGATGTAAGCCGAAGTAGAGAAGACGTAGTAGAAAACATTGAGGGTTACATTGATAGCAATGATGAAAATTCAATAAAAGTTACTTATGAACAAATATTAAAAAAAAATAAAGATTTTTCTATTTCCCACTTTATAGAAGGTTCAAGCATAGCTTTTGAATTAATAATAAAGTATTTCAATCAAGGAAATTTGTCTCAGTTAAAACCACTTCTCGATAAAGACTTATATGATAATTTTGCAGAGAAGATTAAACATCGTAAAGAGGTGCACGAGTCTATCATTGTTTCTATCGTTTCACAAAAGATTTTAGAAATAAAGCTAGTAAAAAATGTAGTGTTTATTGCAGCATATTTCCTTTCAGAGCAAATTAACTTCGTTAAGAATAATAAAGGGGATATCATATCAGGTAGTACATCCACTATTAATAAAGTTGAGGATGTATGGCAATTCAAAAAAAATGTTAATTCATCAGACCCAAGCTGGTTGCTTGTTTCTATTCACTATAAAAAGACAAGTAACGATAAGACAAATGACAAGTAAGATGAGTTTTATTTGAAATGGAAAGCAAGCTACGCGAAATAGTACTTGACACTGAAACGACAGGTCTTGACACTGAACCTGGTCATCGAATTATTGAAATAGGGTGTGTGGAATTAATTAACCGCATTCCAACAGGTAAAGTATTCCATCGGTACCTTAACCCAGAAAGAGATATACCTTATCACTCGTTTAAGATTCACGGTATTAGTGAAGAATTTTTAGAAGATAAACCATTATTTTCAGATGTTGCACTTGAATTTCTTGACTTTATATCTAATGATATTTTGGTAATTCACAACGCTGAATTCGATGTTAAGTTCCTTAACATGGAGTTAAGCAAGCTGAATGCTGGGTTAATTTCCTCAGACAGAGTGCTAGATACATTACCTCTTGCGAGGAAAAAATTCGCAGGATCACCTGCTTCTTTGAATGCATTATGTAAGCGTTTTGATATATCGCTAGAGAATAGAGAATTGCACGGAGCACTAGTTGATGCTCAATTGCTTGCAAAGGTATATGTTGAACTTACAGGAGGGTTACAAACCTTTCTGTTTGATAATGAATGCAATCAGGACAGTAACTCCACATTCGTTCAGCATAAAGTACGTAATCTAACTCCCAGAGAACATTTACCAAATAGTGAAGAAATTGATGAACATAAGAAACTGTTAGACAAAATTAACAATACACTTTGGAATAAATATATTGAATAGGTTAACCAATAAAGATACAATTCAATTTTACTGAGAGCATTCTAATGGTAAGGTTTATAAGATTGTTATCTAATGTGCTAGCAGCATTAATAGTTGTTTTTTTAGGTTATTGTTATTTCACTAAAAAAGGCATATTTGCCCCAGCAGCGATTCACAACGCAGAAGTTAAGATAGGCGGAGATTTTTCTTTAATTAATCAGGACGGACAGATCTTGCGCAGTAGTGATTTTAAAGATAAATACATGATGATTTTCTTTGGGTTTTCCTCATGCAAAAGAATTTGCCCTATGAACCTTGGAATAATTTCAGAAACACTTGCAAAGTTAGATGAGAAAACTAACAACAAGCTACAAACATTCTTCATCACAGTCGATCCTGAGCGCGATAGCACGGAAAGACTTAAAGAATTTCAGCAGCAATTTGACCATAGAATACAAATGTTAACTGGTGAAAGAGAAAAAATAAACGAAGTAGTTGCAAAATATAAAGTATATGCAAGCAAAGTAGACGGAGAAGAAGAAATCAACCATTCTTCAATAATATATCTTATTGGCCCTGGAGGAAAATATGTTACACACTTTGCAGCTGATTTAAATTCAGACGAAAGTCAATCTGATAAGATTTTGGCTGAGATAAGAAAATACGTAAACTGAATTATAGATTTTTCTGTTAATTAGTCGAGCATGCAACTGCATGAGCATTATGATTTGAGAGCAATCTCCATGGGAAGACACACACAACTGTACGAACGTTGTAGTTTGGGAGCAATTCCCACCAGTGGGGTGTCATCCCAGTGCCCAGACACTGGGATCCAGCTTCTATGCAACTTAATTAAAAACGTTTGTTTTAGCGTAAGACAACTACCTTTAGCTCATCAGCTC
>NZ_LYUY01000070.1:0-7439 GCF_001675785.1 Wolbachia endosymbiont of Nomada ferruginata | reverse complement strand
AGAGACAAATCGCTAATAAAGAAAGAATGTCAAAATTTAGCAAGCAAGATAATCAGCCAAGTGAATGCAATGATAGATGAGGTGGTAAAAAGGAAGGCTTAGGTTTAAAGAAAAGGTGGGGTAAGTTATGGTAAAGCTGGGTAAAAAAGATGAGTCACTATTAGAGAACTCGTTTAAAAATATTTATGAAAGAGACGAAAAAGGAAGAACAGCTCTACATTATGCAGTAGAGGTAAAAACAGTGAGGTTATTAATCGAAAAAGGAGTAGATGTGAATGCAGCAGATGTAAGAGGACATACAGCACTGCATCTAGCGATAACGGAGAAACGTCTAGAAACAGTTAGAGAATTGATAAAATCAGGAGGGAATGTAAATGCTGAAGAGTATGGCAATAAATGCACTCCGCTGCATCTTGCATGTATGGTAGGAGAAAAAGAAATAGTGGAGGAGCTAGTAAAAGCAGGGGCTGAAATAGAGCAAGCAGATAAATTTGGAATAACAGCGATGGATTATGCGAAAAATAGCAAAGAGATAACCGAGATATTGAAGAAAGAAACGGACAGAATTGAAAAGTTATTTGAACAAATAGAACCTTCTATGAGAGGCTGAAAATATGGAAAGAGAAACAGAAAAGAAAGTAATGAATTTAGAGAGAAAACCTTTGGGTGAGCTGAGAAAAACGTGGAAGAAGGTATTTGGGGAAGAGGCACCTAAACACTCAAAGAAATATCTGATACCTAGATTAGCGTATAGAATGCAGGAGGAAGCTTATGGAAAAATGTCAAGAAAAGGAGCAAAAAGACTAGAGTATCTAGCAGATCAACTAGAGAAGGGAAAAAGAATAAGTAGTGACAAACTTCCAGTAGCAGGAACAGAGCTAATATTAGAGAGAGGAGAAGAGATGCATGCGGTAATGGTAACAGATAAGGGTTTAATCTACAGAGAAGAATTTTTTACGTCATTGTCAGCAGTAGCCGGAAAAATAATGGGAATGAGTTACAACGGCCCTTTATTATTTGGAATGCGTGAAAAAAATGGAAGTTGAAAATGCTAAAAGAAGTAAGATGTGCAATATATACGAGAAAGTCAAATGAGGATGGACTAGAACAAAAGTTTAACAGTCTTGATGCGCAGCGAGTAGCATGTGAGAAATATATAAAGAGCAAAGAAGGCTGGGTAGCATTGGCCAAAAGGTACGATGATGGAGGCTATTCAGGGAAAAATTTAGAAAGACCAGCGATAAAGGAATTATTTGAAGATGTTAAGGGAGGAGAAGTAGATTGTGTAGTAGTATATACGCTAGATAGGCTCTCGAGAGAAACAAAAGACAGCATAGAAGTAACGTCATTTTTTAGAAGGCATAGAGTAAACTTTGTAGCAGTAACGCAGATATTTGATAATAATACGCCAATGGGAAAGTTTGTACAAACAGTGTTATCAGGAGCAGCACAGTTAGAAAGAGAGATGATAGTAGAGAGAGTAAAAAATAAAATAGCAACATCAAAGGAGCAGGGGTTATGGATGGGTGGAACTTTACCGCTTGGATATGATGTAAAGGATAAAGAATTAATAATAAATGAGAAAGAAGCAAAAGTGGTAAGGTATATATTTGAAAGATATTTGGAGCTGAAGTCAATGGCAGAACTGGCAAGAGAGTTAAATAGTCAAGGGTACCGGACAAAATCAGATATCTTTAAAAAAGCGACGGTGAGAAGAATAATAACAAATCCAATATATATGGGAAAAATCAAACATTATGAGAAAGAGTATGAGGGAAAGCATGAAGCAATAATAGAAGAGGAAAAGTGGAAAAAAGCACAAGAATTAATAAGGAATCAACCATATAGAAAAGCAAAATATGAGGAAGCGCTACTTAGAGGAATAATTAAGTGCAAGAATTGCGATGTAAATATGACACTGACGTATGCAAAAAAAGAGAATAAGAGATATCGATATTACGTATGCAATAATCACTTAAGGGGAAAGAATTGTGAATCAGTAAATCGAACAGTAGTAGCAGGAGAAGTGGAAAAAGAAGTGATGAGGAAAGCGGGGCAGATATATGAAAAATGGGAAGAAAAAGCAGAAGAATGGAAAAATTTAAATTTTGGAAAGCAGAAAGAAGTAGTAAAAAAGTTAATAAATGGAGTGATGGTAAAAGGGGATGGAATAGAGGTGAGTTCAGAGGATAAGGTGGAATTTATACCAATAAAAAAGAAAGGAAACAAATGCACAGTAGTAGAACCAGAAGGAAAAACAAACAATGCGTTACTCAAAGCAGTGGTAAGAGCCCATCTGTGGAAACGTCAACTAGAGGAAGGAAAATATAGAAGTGTGAAAGAGCTGAGTAAGAAAATAAACGTAGGTACAAGACGTATACAGCAAATTTTAAGATTAAATTATTTAGCTCCAAAGATTAAAGAAGACATAGTGAATGGAAGACAACCAGGAAGTTTAAAGCTAGCTGATTTGAAGGAAATACCGATGTTATGGAGTGAGCAATTGGAAAAGTTTTATGGCTTAGCATTGTAATGTTTATAAAAGCAACAAGAAGAACTATGAAAACACCGAAAAAATATAGGAAGGTATTGCTGGAAAACTTAAAAATAAAAAGGGTATCCAAATTACTACTACCTCAGAAGGAGCTACTGTAGAGGAACCAAGGATTATGGGAGAAGATTTTGAGGTGAAAGAGCAAACCAGTGTTACAGAAACTGACAATTAGTCATATGAGGATGTCAATGAAAATAGCGAAGATCTTCAACCTGTATATGAAGCAGAGAAGAGGTTGTAAATGCTTTAGTAAGACACTGCCGCAAAAGAGCCAAATACTTATGATATCCAACTTCAAACTGAATCATGTAGAGGATCTAGCAAAGGAAATTCTGTAGACATCAAAAAAGGCAACTCATCCAATTGTGGCTGGTATTGTCGGTACAGTATTATTGATAGCAGTATTGCATTGTATATCATGAAAATGCATATATTAGCGGTAATCGGTTGGTATTGGGGTTAGTCATATAAATTTTGCACTGTACAGTGTTCTTAACCCCGATGCGAGGCTTGGGAAATCAAAAGGTATAAAAAAGCTAATTCTCTGAGCTTTATATAAAACAGCATGCCTAAATCAGCATAACCGAGTAACTAGAGTCAAGCTAACCTTTTTTTATAGTACGCTATAGCTGTAAGTAGACAAAAGCCTGCCATTCCTATCAATAGGCATACAGGTATTATCAACATGGATTTTATCATTACACCAGCACCGTAGAAGGGAACTCCGTTAATAACTTTACCATCCCAATGGAAATTCATTACACCTGCAATAACAGTATGGAAAAGATAACCAAAACTCATAACTATAGCATTACTTATAGAACCTGCACTTGCTACCAAATCATTCTTCACAAAACTTACAACCTTTGCATTGACAACTATCTGATATGCAGAAGCAAGGCCAATGATAAATAGTAATATGCATGCCAAAGATGCACTAATATTGCATACGAAAAGTAACAAGAATACTACTAGCATAGACAGAGCACAAAAAATTATTATTTCATAGTGCTTAGTTGGGTACTTTGCTAACACGTGAGGGAGTAATAAAATCCCAAGACCAAAACCCACCAGCACCCATTTTGAAATGCTATATGCAATTTGGCTATCTATAGAGTACATCTCGTGCAAAAAAGCCACAGACCATCCATCTGCAAAGCCTTCTAGTGGCCCAACCATCAACCCACCAAACAAACTTACCAGTAAAATATTCTTATTGAGAATGGCTCCACCTAAGTTTTTAAAACTTACTTTATCTATTTTATCTGCTTTAGGCACAAGCATGAAAGTAGCTAAAGCGAGCGACAGTCCAATTATCATACAGGCAGTAAGTACATAATACCACCCAAACTTATCAAACAGAGTATGTAATGGTTTGGTAGCAAACACACCACCCGAAATGCCAATAATAACTGATATGCTAAACATAAAGGTAAATTTTTCTCTATGATAACAGAGACTTATCACCTTAAAGAGTCCAAGTACTGAAGCAGAGGACCCAATGCCAGTAATCATTCTTCCAATAATAGAATAACTCCAGTTCTTGGAACTGAACAAAGGCAAAGTACCTAGAGATGTTAATACAATGCAAACCGGAACAACAACTTTAGGACCAAACCTATCTAAGAGAATACCTATAGGAATATGTGCTAACACAAAACCCACATAATATAATCCACAAAACTGTCCTATTTCTGTCGTGCCCACATTAAACTTTGTTATTAACTCAGGTGCGATTATATTTGGAATTACACGCAATACGTATTGGTAGGCATAAAACAGGGAAAATAGCAACCATACTAGAAAATTTCTTTGTGAGACCAATTTCACTTTCAACCTACAACTAATTCGTTTGCAAAAAACAAAATTTTTACAAACATTTCCCAAAGGCACAAAAGTTGAACTTACATTTTTTGTTAGTGAAAAACAACCGCCGCCCATTCTGCCACCAAGTGGTAGCTTAATCAGGTTCTCTTTAAGAATGTGAAACTATGACAAGTTGCTTCTGCTTTTCTATGACTAACTCGAGTTATTATAAGAAATGCTATAACCGCTTGCAAGCGATTAATGGTTAACATTAATGAAGTAGTATTTAATAGAAATGAAATAAAATTCATGTACTTTGTATTTTTAAAATTAGTGCAAAACATTATGACAGCTAGTATAGAATTCAAGAATGGTATAAATACGCCGATATCTTTTCTAAGCGATATTCAAACTATCACATTGAGTGATTGTAGTGGTAATAAGTATAGTCTAGATATATCAGAAGGCGAGCTGAAGTTGAAATATGCACAACATGATCAATTTGAATCAGAGTACAAGGTAAGCGGTTTAGTTGAAGCGTTAGGAAGTTTATTAAGCATGAAAAGTGGTCGTTATGATGATAGTGGTAATGAAGTGACAGTGCTTGCAGAAAAGGTAATAGAAAAGCCAATAATTGAAGCAATACTTTATGCAAAAGGTGATGATAATAATAGAATATCTGACACTGTACTTGCTCACACATTTGCCAGAAGAGACGATACCTTTAGCCATTTAAAGTCAGCACTAGAGAAAAAAGCCGACAAATCTGAGCTAGATAAAAAAGCTGATGCAAATAATGTGTATAGCATGGAGGAAATAGATGGAAAATTAGAAGCCAAAGTAGGTACTTGTGATGTGTATTTCAAGGAAGATATAGAAAAAAAATTAGGAACTAAAGCTAATATTGATAATGTTTATAATAAGGCAGAAGTAGATAATCAATTATTAATGAAAGCCAATACTTTTGAAGTATATAGGAAGCCAGAAGCAAATGAAAAATTTTTTCCTCTTGCGGAACATAGAGAATTAGCGGACGATATACTAAATAAGCGCACGGATAAAGGAGGTTCAATATTAGTTGAAACACTAGGAAAGTTTCTTGATGAGAAGCATCCGTGGTATGGTTGTGATAGAAGCCAAAAAGCAAGAGATTTCTTGGCTGATAAAGGCAAATTTGCCAAGGTTGATGATTCGAATATAAAAATACCAGATCTTAAAGATAAAATACTTAGTCCGACAGAAGGAGTAGAAGGAGATGAAGAAAGGTCCATCCCAGTAGAAAAATTAGTAGGATGCCTTGATCAAGTTTATGGTAAGGAAAAAACATATGACTCTGAAGTGGAAAGGAATTTCTTGGAAGAGTTAGTAATACAAAGTCCAAAAGATACAGATAAAGTTCGAGAGCTGGAGAATGGAAATGTAATCGAATTAGCACCTGATTTGACAGATCAAAAATTAATTTCTGATGAAGTAAATCGACTAAAAAGAGTGATTGTAGATTCAATAGATAACCTCAATAATATTAAGGTTGCAATGCAGAAATGTCTTGAGGGCAACATAAATTATCAAAGGTCAATAGCTGGTGACCTAGCTTTGCAAGCAACTATGTTTGCTGGTGAAAATAAAATAGAATCAGTAAATGAAATTATAGATTATAAAAAATTACAAAAGACTGAGGAAGTTAAACATGACATAACTGATAGAATGGCAAATGCTACCGAGGATACCAAAATCGTTCAAGGCATTGTAGAAGATTATTCTACTCAAGATGAAATAAATCTATCAGATAATACCACTATAACTACCAAGTTACTTGCTGATAAAAATCAGGTATCTGTTAGTGAATCTGGAAATGCTAGCGTGGAAGGATTAGAGATACCAGATGTAAAGGAAAGTACAATAGAAAAAGGTAAAGAATCGATTTTTAAGGAAAAGTCAGAAATATTTTCTGGCTCTAGCAATTATGATATAAAAAGAGAAGAAGGTGGAAATTTTGCAGAGGATGTCACAAATATGGTTATCTCGGACAATCTGATATCTGATACAGGAGTGAGAGAAGCAGTTTCACAACAGACTCTTAATACTCTAGATGACTATAATATTCTACCTTCACCTGATTTGTGTTGACTTAAAGATTTCTGGCTTGGCTATAACCTTCTACTGGCAGCCGGAAGACATAGAAGCTCCTATAACATGAGTAGATCTACTTCTTACTGTGTCATGTGCTTGTTGTATCCGTTCAGCGGAGCGGTCGAGAATAGACTTCTTTCAAAATTGTTAGAGGGAGTGTAAGATGAAGTATTTGAAAGCATGAAATATAAGGAAATAGAAAAGTTAGAAGGAGAAAAGTTTCGACGTTTAACAGGGGTAAAAAAAGCAACATTTGAGCGAATGGTAGAAATTCTAGAAGTGGAGGATAAAAGAAAAAAAGCTAGAAGTGGAAGAAAAAGTAAACTTTGCATAGAAGACAGGCTACTTATGGCACTGGAATATATAAGAGAATATCGTACATATTTTGATATTGTGCAAAGCTATGGCATGAGTGAAAGTAACAGTTTTAAAGTAATAAGATGGGTATAAGACATATTAATAAAACATCCAGATTTTGCATTACCAGGAAAAAAAGAGCTATTAAAGAGTGATGTAGAATATGAAGTTTTAGTAATAGATGGAACTGAAACGCCAGTAGAGATGCCAAAAAAAAGCAAAAACGCTTTTACTCTGGAAAGCAAAAAAGGCATACTATAAGAACACAAATAGTAACAGAGAAGAAGAGTAAAAAAGTCATATGCACGTCTTTCTCGAATGGTAGAAAACACGATTTTCGGATGTTTAGAGAATCAAAGGTAGCAGTATTGCCGCAAACTAAAATCTTAGCTGATGCCGGCTACAGAGGAATGCAGAAGATACACAAAAATGTTGTATTACCGCACAGGAAAACGAAAAAGAATCCGTTAAGCAAAGAACAAAAAAAAGAGAACAGAGCACTTATGAGCCAAAGGGCAATTGTTGAAAAAGTATAGCTCTTTCCATAAAAGTCCGGATGTGATAGGATAAGGATAGATGATGATAAGGAGGT
>NZ_LYUY01000069.1:0-7775 GCF_001675785.1 Wolbachia endosymbiont of Nomada ferruginata | reverse complement strand
CCAAACTCTTGAAAGCAATTAGCTACAAAGCTCTTTCCTACCCCAATTCCGCCTGTTAGACCTATAATCATATAGCAAAATGCATTAACTTCTTTTGAAACTATATTTACAGTAGCTGCTGTGTCTACTAAAAACCCAAATTTGGCTATGCAGAGGCTCTGATGATACAAGAAAAAATAAACAGCTATCATTTTTTTAGTAATTAAGTAAAATAGAGTGAAAGATTGCGAGGAAGTTTTGAAAAATAAGATAAAAAAGATAGTAATTTCAGGAAAGGAAGTGTGGCCAATCATCGAAGGTGGTAAAGGCATTGCAATTAGTGATGGAAGGTCAAGCGGAGCATTTGCTGCAGCAGATGCTGTGGGTACGTTCTCTGGTGCAAATGCTAAGCTTATTGATGATAATGGTGAGTTAGTGCCGCTGATTTACAAAGGCAAAACAAGAAATGAAAAACACAGTGAATTGATTGAGTATAGTATTAAAGCTGGAATTAGTCAGGCAAGAATAGCAAATGAAATATCAAAAGGTCATGGAAGAATACACATGAATGTACTTTGGGAGATGGGAGCAGCAGAACGCGTACTTCATGGCATATTAGAAGGAGCGAAAGGTTTGATTCATGGTATTACCTGCGGTGCTGGTATGCCTTATAGGCTTGGAGAAATTGCAGCTAAATATCAGGTTTATTATTACCCTATTATCTCATCGGTGCGTGCTTTTAAAGCATTATGGAAGCGTACTTACCAAAGAATATCTTCCTATTTGCTTGGTGGAGTAGTGTATGAAGATCCATGGCTTGCTGGAGGGCACAATGGACTCAGTAACAGTGAAGACCCAGAGCTACCACAGGCTCCATTTGAAAGAGTTGCAGAGCTTAGATCTTTCATGAACGAGATCGGTCTTTCAGAAACACCAATTGTTATGGCAGGAGGAGTGTGGCATTTGAAAGATTGGGAACATTGGTTTGACAATCTGCAAATTGGACCAATAGCTTTTCAGTTTGGCACTCGTCCACTTTTGACGAAAGAAAGCCCAATTTCTGCAGAGTGGAAAAAGAAGCTACTCACTTTAGAAGAAGGTGATGTATTTTTAAATAAATTCAGTCCAACAGGGTTTTACTCATCTGCAGTAAAAAATAACTTCATACGTGAGTTGCAGGAACGGAATTCACGTCAAATAAAGTTTTCAGAAAATGCTAGCGAAGAATTTAATAATGAATTTGCAATGGGTAGCAGAGGTAGAAAGATCTACCTTACTGCAAAAGACAAAGAACTGGCAAATACATGGACTAAAGCAGGGTACACAGAAGCAATGAAAACCCCAGATTCAACTGTTATTTTTGTGACGCCAGATAAATTTAAACAAATAAGAGAAGATCAAATCAATTGTATGGGATGTTTGAGCCATTGTTTATTTAGCAATTGGAAAGATCATGGTGACCATTCAACAGGACGAAAGCCAGATCCGCGTAGTTTTTGCATACAAAAAACACTGCAAAACGTTATACACGATGGTGATATTGAGAACGAACTCATGTTTTCCGGGCACAATGTGTACAAATTTAAGCAAGATCCATTTTATGAGAATGGCTACGTACCGGCAGTAAAAGAACTGGTGGAAAGGATATTGACTGGGTATTGAGTCAGTGACCTTACCCAGAAAAAGTGGAGAGAAAGTGTGGAATGTTTTTTACAAAAAGAATGATGCATCAAATTGTTCTGGAATGCAATAGTTAATAGTGACGTTGTTTGTTATAAAAAATTTCTATGTATTCAAATATTGCAGTTCTAGTTTGTTGAGCAGAGTGTTGTGAAGTATCAATAAGTATTTCTCTTTTCAATGAGCTAAAGAAGCTTTCTGCAACAGAATTGTCGTAACAACAGCCTTTATTACTCATCTATATTCTTTACAGCTAAGAGATATTGATACCCTTGCGCAGTATATTGTGAACCTTGGTCACTGTGCAGCAGTAGATTTTTAACAGGTTTACGCCTATTAATGGCCATTAATAAAGAGTTCATAACCAATTGTTTATTTATTGCACTACTCATTAACTACCATACGTGAGAATTATTGCTGCCAAATATAGCCATCCCTCCTTGGTTTTGATGTAAGTAATCCCATACTTTATTTGGTTGATCAACAATAAAGTTTTGATCTAGTATATTGGGAGCTACAGCTCTATTATCTGTTTGTTGTTTTTTAATTTTAAACTTTCTTCTCAGTATAGCCCTGATGTCATTTTTCTGCATAATACTTTGCACCGTTTTCAAATTGCAACTTTTACCCAAAGCCTTCAATTCAGCATGAATTTTAGGAGCTCCATATCTACATTTAGAAACTTGATATATTTTTTGAATAGCTGCGAGTAGCTCTTTATTTGCTGATTCTCTACTGCTTATTTTTCTTGTGGTCCACTTATAGTAGCCACTAGCAGAAAATCCTACATAATTCCTGTACTTTATAGCAGTTACTATGCTCTTTTATAAAAAAATATTTTACTCTTTTTGACTGGCCAGGGCTTTTTTTTAAATGTCTCTTTCCCTTGTTACTCTTGCTAACTCTCTTTGTAAATCAAACCTCTCTTTGTCGTAAGGAGCCATGTTACCTCTACCTGGAAATGCATCTGCTGCCGACTTTTTTTCGTTGTGTTTCTTTATCCATTTTCCTAATAAACCACCCTTTATTCCTAAATCCTTTGCTATTTTTGTAATTGTTTGACCTGCCTTTCTTTGTTCATTTGCCAGTTTAACAGCTTCCAATTTGAATTCTGCCGTATATTCTCTTACCATTTCTAATCCTCCAAAATTTTATTTTACCCAAAAAAACTCTTTTCTTTCTCTCCACTTTTTCTGGGTAAGGTCAAACAATGACTATGCAAAAAACCTAATAACATGTATAATCTATAAATAATTTCTGAGGTAGATTGTGAAACTAGGTGTTAATATCGATCACGTTGCAACCCTCCGCAACGCACGCGGAACTTCTTATCCAGATCCATTGAAAGCAGCAGAAATAGCCATTGACGCTGGAGCAGACTTTATTACTGTACACTTACGAGAAGATAGAAGGCATATTAGAGATGAAGACGTATTTAACCTAAAAAAAAGCATTAGCACTGAGCTAAATCTTGAAATTGCAGCCACGGAAGAAATGCTTGAAATAGCAAAAAAGGTAAAACCCTATTCGATTAGTATAGTACCAGAAAAAAGAGAAGAATTAACAACCGAAGGTGGCCTGGATATCGTGAATATGCACAGTAAACTTTCTAGTATAATAGAGGAAATGCATAGCTCTAGCATAAAAGTCTCACTGTTTATCGATCCAAATATTGATCAACTAAAATATCTTGAAAAGCTAGGGACAAAACCTGACATAATAGAAATTCACACAGGGGGTTACTGTGATAATCCATCAGAAAAAAAGTTACAGTTAATTACTAATGCTGCAGAGTACGTCAATAAATTAGGAATAGAATGCCACGCAGGACATGGCATAACTTATAAACACGCTAAGAAGATGACAAGAATACCTCACATCTCAGCTCTTAACATAGGCCACTATTTAATTAGCGAAGCTGTATTTTACGGCTTACACAGCGTAGTAAAAACAATGAAAATGACAATGTCTAACTAACTAACTAACTGCTGCTTTTTCCTTCTCATTTAAAATACTTAAAAGAGTTTGGCTTGCTTTAAATTTTACCCTTGTCTTTTTAGGAACAGTCATGATCTGACCACTTTGGGGGTTACGACATTGTTTTTCCTGACTGATAGCAGTAGAAAATGTTCCTATTCCATGCAAACGTATTTCACCTTTCCCATGCAGCTCATTCTTTATTATTTTAATAAACGCATCATGAATCTTGCTCAAATCAGATTTTGTTATATCTATATTCTGACTAGAACAATCTTCCTTTAATTGTTTTATTATATCTTCTTTACTCATAAATTACCTTAATATTGAAAAAATCACATAAATAGCATATTATGTTGACACCGATAGTCAACTAAATTCATCACAAAAATAGAGGATATCATACACTTTTGCAAATATTTGTATAATACTTACAAAAAAACACCCCTATAAAATAACTATCTCTTAGAAAATTGACACTTTTTCCGAGCTTTATGTTGACCATATTTCTTACGTTCAACAACACGTGAATCTCTAGTTAAGAACTCACCATTACGTAGTATAGAATGCAAATCTTGGCTTACACTACTTAAAGCTCTGCTTATTCCATGAGCTAGAGCACCTGCTTGACCAGATAGTCCTCCACCTTTTACAGTTGCAAATACATCGTATTTATCCAATGTGGAAGTTGCAACAAATGGCATTTTTACTATTTGGCACACTGACTCTCTTTTAAAATAAGAAATTAGATCGCCTTTTTTGTTAACACTAAATTTTCCACTCCCCGGCTTTATCCATACTCTTGCTACAGATTCTTTTCTTCGGCCTGTAGCATATAAACGACCAAGCGAATCAACTGCTGATTTAATTGTCTTTTCTGACCAATCATTGTTATTTATTGTAGAACTCTTCATTTTTACTCCATTACTTTTTATTTTTACGATTCAAAGAGGCAAAATCTATCTTTTCAGGTTGCTGTCCTTGATGCTTATGCTCTGAACCAGAATAAACATACAAATTTTCAAAGCGTCTACGTGCCATAGGCCCATCATCAAGCATCCTTTTCACTGCCATTTCTATTACACGCTCAGGAAATTTGCCATTTAAAATATTATCTGGAGTAGTTTTCTTCAAACCACCAGAATAACCTGTATGCTTATAGTAAATTTTATCTTTAAGCTTCTTTCCGGTGAAATGCACCTTTTCTGCGTTGATAATAATTACATTATCGCCACAATCCATATGAGGTGTATACTCAGGTTTATGCTTTCCACGTAATAGTGTCGCTACAAATGCTGCAAGCCTCCCTACCACTAATCCTTCTGCATCTATGACAAACCACTTTTTATTGATTTGTTTCTCCTTTAAGAAAAAAGTCTTCATTATTTGATCTAACAATAGTAAGCTATGATATACTTAATTTCTCAATAGTGTCAACAATATTAGTTATTGATTATTAAAGTAATTTATGTTAGTAATTGAGCTGCGCAACCAATATGCATAGGAATTAGAATGTTTCGATTGATTATCACACTTGCGATCATTTTTAGTACTATAAGTTGCTATGCAACCGATGTGGGAGAAGTGATAAGCAAAGCCATCAAAAATAGCTCAAAAATAAAGTCTCAATTTTACCAATATAAAAGCGCAGAAAAACACTATAAATCTTCTGGGTTAGCTGGATTTTTACCTGACATTAATTTGCAATACAATTTCGATAGTAACTTTAATCTTGATACATCTGAAAAAAAACTTACATTGCGCCAGAAATTAATCGATGGAGGTGGTACCTTTGCCACATTCAGTCGATCAAGCCATCTTCTCAAAGCAGAAAAGATGCGATTTCAGCAATTAAAACAAGAGCTTGCACTTAATGCTGTGAAAGCATATGTTAATGTTTTACAAAAGACAGAAATATTAAAGCTCAGAGAACATAAAGAACGCGTTTCTTTGGAACATTTGTCAGCTATGAAAAAACGCTTTTCCCTTGGAGAGGTAACCAATGCTGAAGTTTTGTTAGCAAAAGCAAAATTTTCATCTTCTATATCCGAAAGAGTTGATGCTGAAGGTAAATTAAAGTTGGCAAATATTGCTTATTATCATTTAATTGGCGAAGATGCTGATGACCTTTCTGAAGCTAATGATAAACTACCTTCTGTTCCAGAACTAAATGAATGTTTACAGTTAGCAAAAACCAATAATTTATCTCTAAAAGCAGCAGTTTATCAAAAAAGAGCAGCCGGAATGGAAGTGATCGCTGAAAGCTCCAAGTGGCTTCCTTCTTTAAATCTAAGCGCAAGCAAAAATTTTGGGGGGGATGGTATGAAGGTAGACAAACTATTAGAAAATGTTCATGTAGTTTTTATTCTTGATGTTCCAATCTTTAAGAGAGGAGTTAATGCTTTTGGTGTCAGTAAAGCTAAAATGGATGCAAAAAAATCTACCTACGATTATTATGAAACGGTAAAAAATATAGAACAAGCAGTTGTAAATGCTTGGAATAATGTGTTGACAGCAAAGGCCATTATCAAAGCAAGTCAAGAAGCGGAAAAAGCAGCAGCTCTAGCATTGGAAGGAGTTGAGCAAGAAGTAAACTTAAATTTAAAGAGTACATCTGACCTTTTGGACACTGAAGATGCATTATTTAAAGCACGTTCAGACTTAGTTGAAGCAAAAAGCAATTATGTGATTAGTGTTTACAACTTGCTTTTTATGATAAATAGTATAAACCTCTAAATTTAATGGTATTAGCACTATGCATGATGAACAAGGCAATCAATCTGTAAAAGATATCCTAGAAGATATAAAAAAAGCTATATCGGGTAAAAACACGAGTAACGATAAAGCAGAAATAAAGGATGAAAATGATGATGTACTATACCTTGAGGAAGAGTATCCAGAAGACATGGAAGAAGATGGCAAAAAAGAAAATGGTAAAGAAGAGGACATTGATAATGATGACCAAAGTGAAGAAATGGCTTGCAACAGTAACCAATTTAATGGCCATAGCTACAATTCAGAAGAAAAAAAAGATATTTATTTGTACGATAATATCCAAATGAGTAATAACAAAGCGAGTAATAGCGGCTTACAAGCACAAAATAACGATCATCTAATTTTAAAAGAGAATATGGAAGAGATCAAAGCGTTGCTTGGAAAAATGCAAAACGAATTACAGCATAAACAACAAAAAAAAGCGAACCTTACTGTTGAAGAATTAGTTACATCTCTTTTAAAACCTCAGCTCTCAGAATGGCTGAATAAATATCTACATGCACTGGTAAAAGAAGTAGTTGAAAAAGAGCTTAAAGATATAATCAATAATAAGTAGGGTATTAGCAATAAAAACTAGAGTAAAGACGGCTAGAGGCAGAAAACTATCTTCAACAAGGTGGCTACATCGTCATTTGAATGATCAGTATGTGCAAAAAACTAGCAAGGATGGTTATAGGTCACGCTCAGCATATAAGCTGGTAGAAATGGATAACAAATTTAAATTATTCCAAGAAGGGCAAAAAATTATTGATCTTGGTGCTTCTCCTGGTAGATGGTCACAAGTTGCATCTCAGAAAGGTGCAAATGTGGTTGCTCTTGACATAAAACCAATGAACGCAATTAATGGAGTAGAGTTTATACAATGTGATATTATCAATGAGTTTGAAATTTTAAGAGAAAAATTCAAGGATCAAAAATTTGATGTAATTTTATCTGACATGGCGCCCGAATCTTGTGGTTTAAAATCGTTGGATCATATCAGAATTATGCTTTTATGTGAGGCAGCGCTCAATTTTGCAAAGCATTTCTTGAGTCATGGTGGCACGTTTGTAGTAAAAATTTTCCAAGGAGAATCTGATAAAGATTTTTGTAACGAGCTAAAAAAAATGTTTAAAACAGTAAAATACTTTAAACCAAAGTCAAGTAGATCTGAATCTACAGAAATGTATTTGGTAAGTTTAGGCTTTATTGGCAGCAGACTTTCTATATAATATTAATCCAGGTAGCCCACAGAAACGAAAAAACTTCCTTGACAAACTCCGCCAGCCCCCTTATCATGAAACTGAAGCTATTGTATTTGCTTTCGCCAATCTGCAGATTAAAAGGTAAGGATTACTTAATGTATCGGCGTCTTATGTTCAATT
>NZ_LYUY01000007.1:0-24682 GCF_001675785.1 Wolbachia endosymbiont of Nomada ferruginata | reverse complement strand
AAAAACAACAATATTGATAGCAATAGCATGTTGTTTGAGGTTTATAAAGATCCAACAATAAAATTAAAGGACAAAATCTTATTCTTCAGTATACACTTGATATATTACCTACAGCTTCCATTTTTGTATATTGCATCAAAGGTATCAGCTCTACGTGGGTTTCTTATATTTAATTTTGGTTTATTATTGTTAAATTATGCACTGCTAATTCCAGTAGCACTTCTTGAGTTAATAAAATATCCATCAGTAAAACTCTTTTCACCTTTGGGTTTGAATGTAAAGCAGCTAAGCTTTTTGTTTAATGTAAGTGATGTGGGTACTAGTAGTCAGAGCGTTCATACTAGAAGTTTTCAGCAAAGCGTTATTGAATGTGCCAAAAAATTAAAGGAAGAACATGGTACGCCGTTAAATGAGTTGGATGAAGAGTTTAAAAGTTATATAAGCGGTTTAACAAGTCAGCAAAAACGAATGATAGAACCTTATCTAAGATTGGATGGTTATGAAACTGGGGAGTGGGTAAATTGGGCAGATTCACAAACCGGATTGACATTGACACAGGCTATAAATTTAGTTTTAATTGCGGCAAGAAAGCAAAATGCAGATATAGAATTATTGAAGTCTATATTACTGGTTCGCTTTGAGGAAAGTAATCGCCAATGTGGTCCTGGAATGCTCAACCGTATCATTTATGCATTAAGTGGTCTTAAAGCGGAAAATAATTTTGCAGCTCAACTAGAGCCTCAGCCAATAGGAAAGTTGGCTAGTGATGCTACTAAAAGATTTCTTGAGAAATATGTGGATAAGCACTACCATAAAATAAAAGTTTTGAAAGAAAATTTTGATAATTTGTATTCACCAAGTTCTGGGGTGGATTTGAGCAGCGTGAGTGATGAAGTAAAGGATGGCATTTCTTATACAAGAGATGCTATAAAAGAATTTGTGTTTAAGGAATTATATGTAATGTTTTATAACGGCTATGGAAAAAAAGGTATTAGAAGAAGTGAGATAAAGCAAAAACTAAGGGAATTAATAACAAATGAAGTTGTAGATGCGGCAATATACTCTGAAATAGATGAGATAGAAATTCCTCCAGAACCACCTACTTATCTTGAAAAAGTAAAAACATTTTTTGGAGGTCATGCAAGGTCTTCTGCTGCTTAGTGGTTTAATTCGTGCTATATAGCTAAACTGACTTAGATTTACTGACAATTTTAAAACAATAAATTCGTCATTCCGCTACTAGTTAGCGGAATCTATACCGCGAATGAATCCATAGCTGTACGAACATTGTGATTTGAGAGCAATTTCCACAAGGGAGGATGTCATTCCAGTGCTTGGCACTGGAATCCAGCCTTTATTATGCAGCTATCTGGTGTACTTATTTAAAATTAAGTTTTCTGGATCTCAGTGCCAAAGCACTGGGATGACACCCTTCCTGGCGGAGATTATTCTCAAATCACAATGTTCGTACAGTTGTGGGCTTGACCATAGGATCCAGTCTAAAAAATCTGGATTCCAGTGTCACGCGCTGGAATGACAACTTAAATTGTTCAATACAATCATAAAATTTGTTTCAGTAAACCTAATTTGGGTTAGCTATATCTCTACAAAAACTATATTTTTCTTCAGAAGAGAGTTATATTGTAACTATGGACAAAATAATCATAAAAAAATTTGGTGGGACTTCGCTAACTGATTTAAACCGAGTTGCAAATTTGATAAAAAACGATATTGAGAAAGGTTGTAATGTAATCGTTGTTGTATCTGCTGTTGCAGGATTTACTGACCAAATGGCTTTTCAGGCTAGGCAAATCTCAAATTTAAGTTGCAGACAAGAGTTATCAGAGTATGACGTTATGCTTTCAGCAGGAGAACAAATCTCTTGCGGTCTATTAGCTATCACTCTCCAATCGATCAGAGTTAATGCTAAATCATGGCTTGCCTGGCAGTTACCAATTGTAACTGATGATTTTTATTCTGAGTCTAAAATAAAAACAATAAAGATTGACCGTGTGAAAAGATCTTTTGCTGAGGGTTATACTGCTGCGATCATCGCTGGTTTTCAGGGTATAAATGATGATAGAATCACTACTTTTGGAAGAGGAGGCTCTGATATATCAGCAGTTGCCTTCGCGATAGCCTTTGGTGTTAGAGCTTGCGAAATTTTTACTGATATTGATGGAATATATACAGCAGACCCGAGAATTGTTCCAAAGGCACGCAAGCTCAAATTTATCTCTTACGATGAAATGTTGGAAATGTCGTCATCTGGTGCTAAAATACTGCATAATCGTTCAGTACAACTTGCAATGAAACATAACATTAAAGTGCAAGTGCTATCCACTTTTAAGGAAGTAGAAGGCACCACAGTGCTACACAAAAGGGATGTACTAGAGAGATACTTAATTACTGGAATAGCTTATAGCACTAATGAAGCTCTTGTAACTTTCACTAACCTTGCAAATAACTTGCGTACTTTAAGAGATATAGCAGGAGCAAACGTTAAAATTGATATGATACATGGGTCAAGTTTTGTTATCTCCAAATTTGATATTGATTTAATGGAAAAGTTACTGAATAAGAATGAAAATTATGCTATAAACGATAATGTAGCTAAAATTTCAATAATTGGTATTGGTGTTATGTCTAACACTGAAGTGATGCACCGCACACTCAAGGTTTTAAGCGAAAAAAAGATAGAAATACTTGCTATCACAACATCTGAAATCAAAATCAGTATAATTGTTCAAAAAGAATACGCTGTAGCTTTAGTCAAAAATTTACATACTGAGTATGAGCTTGATATGCAGCACTAGGATAGGCTTGACGTCCAGTTGTCTAAGAGTATGTCTTGAAAAGGAATGAGGAAAAAAATATGATAGTGTAAGTAAAAAATAGGAGGGAAAATTGTATCCAAGTGATATAAGTGATAAGGAATGGGAAATTTTGGAGCCACATGTTGCACAAGGAAAGATAGGGAGGCCAAGAAAGCACAATATCAGAACAATTATTAATGCAATAAGGTATATAATGAGAGGTGGTTGTCAATGGAGAATGCTGCCGAAAGATTTTCCTCCATGGAAGACGGTGTATGACTATTTTCTCAGGTGACGTAGTAATGGCAAATTGGAAAAAATACATAATATGCTAGTAAAAGAGGTAAGAAAAATGTTTGGTAAAAATGAAACACCTTCAGTAGGAATAATTGACAGTCAATCAGTAAAAACCACTCAAAAAGGGGATCCAGAGGATATGATGCTGGAAAAAAAATAAAGGGTAGAAAACGTCATATTGTTGTAGATACAGTGGGCCTAATTATTGCGGCTGATGTTCATAGTGCAAGTGTTCAAGATCGTGATGGTGCTCTAAATCTTTTCACTCAAGCTAAATACAAGGCTCCAACTTTACGTAAGTTTTTTGCTGATCAAGGATACATAGCAAAACCGCTGTTTATTGGAGACAGGATACGATTACCAAGAAAGCTGTTGATGTTACAGGATTATTTCGACAATCTGGACCACAATTTAGCACTGCAGGCTATCAAAAAGCACACAGACTGCAAATGGGTCATACTGTATGTTGAAAGGTGGATGAAATCCCCTATTCAGCAAGCAGATGGCAGTAAGGTAGTTAGGGAAAAAAGGAGTTCCGCAAGGAGGTTCAATAAGCCCAATCATTTCAAACATATTTATGCACCATGCATTTGATATATGGATGAAACAAAATCACCCAACAGTACCATTTGAAAGATATGTGGATGATGCGATAGTGCACTGCAGAACTAAAAGACAGGCAGAATTTATGCGAGCAGCAATCGAAGAAAGATTGGCACAATGTAAGCTAAAATTGCAACCTGATACCAATGCCATTCCAAAACTCCATCATTATACTGCCTTAGTATAACCTTCTCACTTCTATTGTCTATTTGTTTGTTATGTAATAGAAATTGGTATGAGATTGAAGAATTAAGTGTGAACGGTTACAGAATTTTTGCCAGGAGAAACATATAGTTGAAGTAATTCAGATTTGTAAGATATGTTTATCTGCAATTATAGCTTCAACAGTAGGCAATGTTGCTTTTAATTACCTCAACATTTTCTCTTGGCAATTCTTTAATGAACCGAGAAGTGCGCATCGGTTGCCACTGGTTGTTAATTTCCCTCCTATCTGCACATAAAATGATTAACCTTTCTTTGGCTCTGGTTATGCCAACATATGCGAGTCTCCTTTCTTCTTCTAAAGCTTTACCACTTTTGTCATCAAAAGATCTTTGATGAGGAAATAATCCCTCTTCCCAACCAGGTAGAAACACGCACGGGAATTCAAGTCCTTTGGCTGCATGAAGAGTCATAACATATACAGTGTCATCGTTATTCATATTATCCACTTCCATCACTAGACTTATATGCTCCAAGAAAGTTGTGGCATTATCGAAATTTTTTAAAGATGAGATGAGCTCCTTGACATTTTCTATTCGTGCTAAGCCTGTTACCTCCTCATTTTCAAGCATTTCAATATATCCTGATTGGTTTGCTACGATTTTAACGAATTCATGCAGTGGTTTTACACTTACCATCTCTTCCCAAGCTTTAATTTTATTTAAAAAATCGTTGAGTGAGAGTTTAATTCTTTCGGTTACCTGATTACTATTAACTAATATTTTTGCTGCCTCAAAAAAAGAAATTTTATTATCCTGAGCAGTCGTGTATATTTTCTTTAGAGTTGTAGCTCCTATGCTTCTTTTTGGCCGATTTACTATCCTTTCGAAAGCTAAGTCATCGTTATTGTTTGTAACGAGTCTTAAATATGCAATTATATCCCTGACTTCCTGACGTTCGTAGAATTTTACACCACTTATAATCTTGTAGGGAATTGAATATTTTATAAAATACTCTTCGAGAACTCTAGTTTGAAAAGTGGCCCTTACCAGCACTGCAATGTCACTAAATCTGTATTTATTGAGCTTTAATATCTGTTCGCTTATGAACCTTGCTTCAGCTTTTCCATCCCATAACTTTATTACGTTTACCTTTTCCCCTTCAATGTTTGTTGTCCACAATTTTTTTTCTAAGCGAGTCTTATTGTGATTGATAACATATGACGCAGTTGCAAGTATGTGGGATGTTGACCTGTAGTTACACTCTAGTTTAACGGTTTTTGCATTTTTAAAATCATCAGAAAACTTCAAAATATTTTCAACTTCTGCACCACGCCAACTATATATCGACTGGTCATCATCTCCTACACAGCAAATATTTGAGTGCTCTTTTGCAAGGTATTTTAGCCAAAGATATTGTATCGCATTTGTATCTTGATACTCATCTACCATGACATATTTAAACTTATTTTGGTAGTAGGACAGAACTTCAGTCTTTTGATTAAAGAGTTGTATGTTATATAGCAATAAGTCACCAAAATCGACAGAGTTAAGGAATTTTAACCTTTCCTGATACTGGTGATAGACTTTGAGTGCAGTTACGTACACTGGCCTAAATGATTGAATATCTTCCACTTCAGGTGGCAATAAGCACTTCTCTTTCCATTGCTGAATAATATTCATAATGGTCTTACATTTTTCTGATAGGTAATCAGGGCTTATTTCATTAATAATATTTTTTATTACCTGTAATTGGTCATCCACACCAATGATTGTAAAATTGGGGTTTAAGCCCACAATTTCTGCGTGCAGGCGCAAGATTTTTGCTGCAATTGCATGGAAAGTGCCAAGCCATGGTATGTTTGTGCCTGTTAGCTCACGTACCCTTGATACCATCTCATTTGCTGCTTTATTTGTGAATGTAACTGCTAATATTTCATCAGAATAAGCGTGACCGTTTCTAATTATGTGCGCTATTCTTGAAGTAATCGTTCTTGTTTTTCCCGTTCCTGCTCCTGCCAGTATCAAAACTGGTCCATCTATGTTAGTTACAGCTGATTGTTGTTCTGGATTTAGCAGTGAGAGATAATCGTTCATCTTAGCCCTATAGATTATAACTTCGTAAAGTTAAACCTATGATCGAAATATTGTAAAGGTTTTATTGAATAGAACAGTTAAAGAATGCTTCACTCAAGTACTACATATTTAAACGTAGGTTTTACATCTATTTTGTTTTAGTAGTTTCAGGTGTATGTCGAGTAACAACAACTTGATTTGAGGTATTGGCACCAGAACTTCTGCTTGTTGGGTGGATAAGTGGAGTTTGGAATGACTTATATGTACGGTTTAGTTCCTTCATTTCTATTTCTTCAACTTCAACAAGGGGTTTTTCTTTTGGGGTATAGCGATTATGCGTTGCAGGTCGTTCAGTGAGATTTTCATATGTTTCTTTCAACCAAGTTCCGATATCATACATAAATCCATACGCTTTTTCTTTAAATTCTCTCAATGATCTACTGAAACTTGCTAGTGTGTTATTAAAGTAAATTGTCATATAGTCTCTTGTGGTATATTGATAACTTTCTCCATCTAGTCTGCTACTTTGTGCGTTAGAACTATTGTTGCTTTTGAAATAACCAAATATGTTGTACATTTTGAGCCGCCATTAATTACTAACATACACATATTATATATTGATAAATTAAAATAGTTAAGGATAAATTAAGGATTTAGTGTATTGATTAAGCACTTAGAGAGCGCTCTGTATAATAATTTAAAATGGAGCTGGAGCTTTGTAGTACAATGTTTTCAAACGTTTAATATAATATTGACTTTACCACGATAGTTACTTTAAATTAGTAACTATTGTTGCAGTTAAAGTATCGATGCCTTTTTTCTTTTATTTTTTTGCAATTCTTAGCATTTTATCTGCTGTTTGTGTAATTAGCGTAAGAAATCCTGTGCATGCAGTATTATTTTTAATTTTTACCTTCGTTAATTCTGCAGTTCTTTTTATTCTCCTTGGAGCTGAATTCATCGCTATGATGGTGCTGATAGTATACATCGGTGCAGTTGCAGTGTTGTTCCTCTTTGTAGTTATGATGCTCGATATTGACTACATAAGGTTGCGCCAGGGTTTTGCAAAGCATTGCACTCTTGGTGCTATGTTGTGTGTTGTGTTTTTTCTAGTCATCAGCTTTGTAATCCGCAGCTCAGCACCGAATATAAGCAATGTTATAAACTATAATACCAATAATGTGAAAGCTATTGGTAATTTGCTGTATACCGACTACATGTACGCTTTTCATCTTTCTGGTATTCTGCTGCTTGTTGCAATTGTCGGTGCAATTGCTCTTACTTTGCAGGACAAGAAAAAAGGAGTTAAAAAACAGAATGTATTAAAGCAATTGACACAATCTTCATCTGTAAAATTGATTAAGGCTAAATTTGGAAAAGGAGTAGAATGGAAATAGGATTAAATCACTTTTTGATAGTTGCTGCTGTTTTGTTCACTATTGGAGTGTGCGGTATTTTCATCAACCGTAAGAGCATAATCAATATATTGTTATCAATAGAAATATTATTGCTGGCAATTAATATCAACTTAGTTGCTTTTTCTGCCTTTATGAATGATATAGTTGGGCAAATTTTTGTGATGTTTGTGTTGACTGTTGCGGCAGCAGAGTCAGGAGTTGGGCTTGCAATATTGGTTGTATATTATAGAAGCCGTGGCAATATAGATGTTGAACAAGCAAATTTAATGAAAGAATGAAAGTATGATGGATATACTGAAATTAATAGTATTTTTGCCACTTTTTGGTTCGCTATTTGCAACACTTTTTAGAAAAAGTCAGTTAGTTACAACGGCAGGGATTGGAATATCTGCAGTTTTATCTTGGTATGTTTTTCTCACCTTCTCTGAAAATTATCACTTGAGTTTATTTCCTTTGTTTTCATTAAGTGTATTAAAAGTAAATTGGGCAATTAGTGTGGATGCTCTCTCATCCTTAATGCTTATTGTTATTACCACCGTTTCACTAGTAGTCCACCTCTATTCTATCGGTTATATGGAGCATGATAAAGGGAAGTCGAGGTTTTTTTCTTACCTATCGCTATTTACGTTTTGCATGATTGTGCTGGTTGTAAGCGATAATTTCGTGCAGCTTTTTTTTGGCTGGGAAGGGGTTGGCCTATGTTCTTATTTACTCATAGGATTTTGGTTTCAAAAATATTCTGCCAATAATGCAGCACTCAAAGCATTTGTTGTGAATAGGGTAGGGGACTTTGCACTATTGATTGGAATCTTTCTTATTTATTATACATTTAATTCTCTAGAATTTGCATATATATTTGATACAACTGATTTTCTTGGCACTCAAAACATTCGTGTGTTCTGCTGTGAATTTAAAATAATGCATATAATATGCATATTACTTTTTATTGGCTGTATGGGAAAATCCGCGCAACTTGGCCTACATGTTTGGTTACCAGATGCAATGGAAGGGCCAACTCCTGTTTCTGCACTCATTCACGCAGCAACGATGGTAACAGCAGGTATATTTTTAGTAGCAAAGTGTTCTCCATTGTTTGAGTTATCAAATGTGGCACGAGAATTAATAGTTATCGTTGGTGCACTTACTGCTTTTTTTGCAGCCACCGTTGCGATTACTCAGAACGATATAAAGAAAATAATTGCTTATTCAACCTGCAGTCAACTTGGTTATATGTTCATGGCATGTGGGCTTTCTGCTTACAATGTTGCTATTTTTCATTTAATGACACACGCTTTTTTTAAAGCTCTACTATTTCTTGGTGCTGGCAATGTGATTCATGCAATGCATCATGAGCAAAACATTCAGAAAATGGGAAATTGCTGGAAGAAAATCCCTTGCACTTACACTCTCATGTGGATTGGGTCTCTTGCGCTTTCTGGAATATTTCCATTTGCAGGTTTTTACTCAAAGGATTTGATAATTGAACATGCTTATAGCACGGATAGCTTTGCTTTTGTAATAAGCTTAGTTGTTGCATTCTTCACAGCGTTTTACTCTTGGAGGTTATTGCTTCTTGTGTTCCATAGCCAAAAACAAAGTAAAATTAATATACATGAGGCACCAAAGATTATGCTTATACCATTACTGATACTCGCTTTTGGATCAGTATTTTCTGGAATATGGGGAGCAAATATTTTGAACATAACTAGTAATGCGTTTTGGAAATCAAGTTTAGTGATGATTGATGAGCATGGAGTTCATAATTTCTTTATAAAACTACTGCCAACCTTAGCAAGCCTAAGTGGAATAGCACTTGCGTACCTAATTTACCAATATCAAGTAATTAGGCAAATTAAGAGTAAATTTTTACTTAAGTTTTTGCAGAATAAATGGTACTTTGATGAGGTGTATGAGTTTGTTATAATTGCACCGATAAGGTTTATATCTAGGCTTCTATGGAAGTTTGATGTTAAGGCTATTGATTCATTTGGGCCAAATGGTGTTGTAAGGTTGGTTAATGAATGTTCAAAAAGTTCTATAAAGTTACAAACTGGTTATATATTTGATTATGCATTTATTATGTTTGTTACTTTAATAATCGGTGCTTTATATATTATTGGAATTAAATAGAAGGTGTTGTTACTTAGTATATTTTTGCTTCCACTGATAGGAGCGTTGATTTTATCCTTAATCAGGATTAATCATCAATCTATACACTTAAGATTCCTTGCTCTATTTTTTGCTGTACTTCCATTTTTGCTTAGCATTGTAGCTTGTATAGAATTTGATTATAACGATGCGGACTTTCAGTTTGTCAGCTACCCAATTAGAAATGTTGGAATAGGGATAGATGGTATATCGTTGCTTTTCCTTCTGCTTACAACTTTCTTGTTTGTAATTTGTATACTCTACAACTGCAAAATGAGTTATACAACCCTTAGGCCATATATGGCATTATTTCTACTGCTTGAGAGTTTTGTAGTCGGTTTTTTCGTTTCACTGAATGCTATAAGCTTTTATGTGTTTTTTGAAGCTGTTTTAATACCAATGTTCTTTATTATTGGCATCTGGGGAGGAAAACACAGGGTATATGCAACGTTTAAGTTGTTTCTTTATACATTAACTGGCTCATTATTATTTCTACTTGGATTGGTGTACATCTATAGCACTTTTGGGACGTTTAATATACAAAAATTAGCTACATTAGTGCCAAACCTTGATCTTGAAGTGCAGTCATTGCTGTGGATTGCATTTTTTATTTCTTTTGCAGTAAAAGTACCGATGTTTCCATTTCACACTTGGCTTCCTGATGCACATGTGCAATCACCAACTTCTGGATCTGTGATTTTAGCTGGCTTGCTTATTAAAATGGGGGGATATGGATTTTTAAGGTTTTCTATTCCAATGCTTCCTCAGGCAAGTTTGTATTTTTCAAATTTCGTTGTTGTGCTGAGCATTATTGCGGTGATATATGCTTCGCTAGTTGCGTTTGCTCAAGATGATATAAAGAAGTTAATAGCTTATTCTTCAATAGCACATATGGGGATCGTTACCGCTGGCCTCTTTTCATTTTGTGAGGAAGGAGTACTGGGTAGCATATTTCAAATGATTAGTCATGGCCTTATTTCTGCTGCTTTATTTTTATGTGTTGGAATGCTATATACTCGAACTGGGACTTTGGAGATTGCAAAATATTTTGGCATAGTAAACACAATGCCAAAATTTGGTTTTATGTTCATTTTATTTTCAATGGCTTCAATAGGGCTACCTGGAACATCTGGGTTCGTAGGTGAGTTTTTGGCTATGATTGGAATGTTTAAGAGCATAGGGTTTTTTACAGGATTTATCGCACTTGGCACTATTTTAAGCGCAGTTTATATGCTGAATTTATGTAAGCAAATAATATGGGGGGTTAGCTATTCTAAATTATTAAATAACCGCTTGGATAGCATAGAATTTTCTGTCTTAATTCTGCTTGCAGTGTTTGTTATTTTGCTTGGATTCTACCCAACCCTTGCACTGAATTATTTGAAGCCATGCATGGCAAATTTGTTAGTCAAATATAATGCGCTATGAACTATATACAGATATTGCCGGAAACGTTCTCTATTATCTCCTCGTTAGTGTTGCTGCTGCTTGGGATTATATTTAACCGCCGCACTATCAATTTACTAGCACTTGGCTGCACAGTGGTAACCTTGATTATTTTAATTCTTTCGGCAAAAAACAATGAAATTTTTCTCTTTAATTCGTTGTTAAAACTCAATTTATACATCAGGTCAGCCCAAGGGTTAATTCTCAGCACAGGAATTTTAATACTTTTGATGCTGAATTTATCAAAATATGACTATAAATATGAATTTTCAATACTGATTCTTTTTGCACTGTTTGGCATGATAACTTTGGTTTCAGCAAATAGTCTGATTTCTTTTTACTTAGCTTTTGAGTTGATGAGTATATCTTTATATGTTCTTGCGAGCTTTAATAAAGATTCAGCTTATTCATGTGAAGCAGGAGTGAAATATTTTACACTCAGTGCATTATCTTCCTGCATTATGCTATATGGAATGTCGCTACTTTATGGATATACAGGACAAGTCAATTTCTCTGAGCTCGGTTCATTCTTGCAAAGCCATCAGATAACTTATGGAATAGTTTTTGGGTTAGTTTTTATCCTTATTGGTTTGTGTTTCAAGCTTGCTATTGCTCCTTTTCATATGTGGGCTCCAGATGTCTATCAAGGTGCACCTACCATAGTAACTGCGTTTTTTTCTACGGCCCCAAAAGCTGCACTTGTAACATTTTTAATTCGATTGATGAATGAAGAGTTAGTAAATGTAAAAAGTTATGTTCAGCCTATTTTCTTATACGTTTCAGCATTGTCTGTGCTTATCTCAGCTTTTGGGGCCTTGCGTCAGCAAAACTTAAAAAGGCTGCTTGCTTACAGTTCAATTGGTCACATTGGTTTTATATTTGCTTCACTTTCTATTTTTACACAAGCAGGAACAGATAGTGCCTTAATGTATCTGGTGATATATATCATCACAAGCATAGGGCTATTCTCATATCTCGTACAAATTGACGATGACGATTGTGATATTGCAAATTTATCTGGTATAGGGAAGAAACGCCCAATTGTAGCATTTCATCTTTCTGTGCTGTTACTCTCGATGTCGGGAATACCTCCACTTGCGGGTTTTATCGCTAAATTTTTTATATTCAAAAGTTTAATAAATTCTGGCTTTATCAGCCTGTCCTTGATTCTTGTAATAGCAAGTGTGATATCATGCTACTATTATTTAAATATCATGAAAGTTATGTATTTTGATAAAGCTAGTGGTAATAAGGTTGCTTATTCTAAGGGCCTATTCATTATCACTTCGGTGGCTTCACTGATTAACCTCGTTCTTTTCTTGTACGTTTTACTCACTCATTGAACTAAAGGGCTGACAAAGTGACCCCTGAGGGCTTTCGTATTCATCATTACAAAGAAGTTTCAAGCACTAATAAAGAAGCGTTGGATTTAATTGGGAGAGGAATATCTAATGAAACTATTATTATTGCCGACAAACAAACAGAGGGTAGAGGGCGCACTGGAAAAAACTGGATTTCTCCAGAGGGTAATTTTTATGCGAGTTTGGTGATAAACCTCTTTAACGATTATCTGAATGAAAGCCAGCTTTCGGTGTCATTCCAGCGCGTGACGCTGGAATCTAGAAAAAAAGAAGAATGGATCCCAGTGTCAAGCACTGGGATGACATCAGAGGGTACTGGGATGACATCAGAGGGCATTGGGATGACAGAGAAGGGTTTGGTGAATAAAATTGCGGATGTTAGCAAATTAACAGAATTGACTTTTGTTACTGCCCTTGCTGTTGGCAACACATTACTGTCACTTATAGCTGATAGTAACGTTCAATACAAATGGCCAAATGATGTCTTAGTTGATAGTAAAAAAATCAGTGGAATATTGCTTGAAAAAAGATCCAATTCGAATTGGCTCATTATAGGAATTGGAATTAATGTCAATCATGCACCACTTCCAGGAACAACGTGCATTAGCAATTACGGTGAGTCTGTGTCTAATACAGACCTGTTAAAAGAATTAATAATAAACTTTAATAAGCTAAGAAAGCAATGGCTATTTGATGGGTTTTATGCTATAAGAAAAATGTGGTTAAAAAAAGCATTCAAGATGAATGAGCAAATCAGTGTAAAGTTAGCTGACAAATTGTATGAAGGAATTTTTGCTGATATAGATAAAAGTGGTAAATTGGTGTTGCAGCAAAAAGATGAAAGCTTAATTTATTTTGATGCAGGTGAGTTATTTATTGATAATGCATTATGAATACATATGTAATTTTTGCTTACCTTATTAGTTTTACGTTGATTACCGGAGAACTGATTTTTACCATTTCTTGCTATATTAAAAGTAAAAAAATTCTAGAAAGCCTAAAAGATAATAATGAAGAAGAAACATAAGCGATTACTTATAACTTCAGGAATTTTCTGCTTTTTAAGCTGCATAGTCTTTTTTATTTTAACAACGCTCAAAGAAAATATCTCATTTTTCTATACAGTAAGTGAAGCCATAGTCTTGCCAAATAATCAAAAGCCAATCCGTGTTGGTGGAATGGTTGTTGAAAATAGCGTGATACGGAGCGAAAGTGAAGTGATTTTTCAAATGACAGATTTTAACAAAAGCGTTATGGTGAAATATCAAGGGATACTTCCACCAATGTTTTCAGAAAAAAGTGGTATTGTTGTGCAAGGTAAAATGTTTGATAATAGTACCTTTCTTGCAGATACGGTGTTTGCAAAACATGATGAGAACTATATGCCGAAAGTTTTAAAATAGATTCCTTAACCTAGCTATATTGAAATGGTATGTAGAGAGAGTCACAGCCTAGAGACTATTACTCTTTCCAGTTTAACCCCAATCTGGTTCATTAATGGTATTGTTTTCTAATTCCTCTACTTTTGTCTGTAAGTTATTCAGGCTCTGTACTAAACCACTATTTTCATTACCAACCTTTGTAATTAGCTCGTCAAGCTTACTCCTTTCTTCTGTTAGCATGTCATTTAATTGACTGATAGAGTTGCTATTGTTATGCAATACATCATCCAATTCAGGAACGAATTTCGTGTTCAGCTCTGCGATTAATTTATTTAAAGCTTTGTGGACATAACCAAGCTGCGCTGGATTTCGCGCAACTGTTTCATCATAACCTTTAGGTTTGGTGTTAACTTCTATTTTGCTTATTACTTTAAGTTCGCTTTTGCTTTCTTGTTTACTATTATTCATGCTAACTCCTATAAAAAATTATAATTTTAAAATCAATTCAGCTACATTGAAATGGTATGTGAAAAAAGTAATAGCCCACTGGGCTATTACTTTTTCTTATTTTTGCTAATTATTAGCTATTTTCTATCCTAGTGGATTTAACTCTGGAGAAAAAAAGGTGTTGGGATTTGTTATGTCAGAATCCGTGAATGAATCTACTTCATCTCTCAATTTATCGATTTTCTCAATTAAACCTGAATCTTTATCACCAATTTCCTTCTTTATTGTAGATAAGTGCTGTGTGGTTTGGCTTACTACATTATTGATATGTTTTATTATGGAATTGACTGATCCTACAAATGTCGAAGTTTGTACCATCCCTTTAGTTCCTGATATCTCTTTTAATGGTGTCTCAATTAACTCCACATTAAATTTTTTATCTTCTGTTAAATTACTCATACTTATTAACTCCTTAAATAATAATATTAAAAATAATGTTATTCATTATCTTCTGTAATCTGCTAAACAGATATGGAGTAATCCTGAACAGTATAAGCATCATTACTGTTAAGGTAATACTCTTCATTTACTACAGAAGAATGTTGATAGCTAAATTGATTGGGGTTAACTATATCATCACCTTCCAGCAATTCCTTAAGTTCTTCAAGTTTTTCTTTCATTTCCTCTTGTTTCTTGTTTTGTTCATCAAACTTCTCTTTTAATGCATCAATAATAGCTTTGGACTGATCCTTACTGCCAAGATCACCAATCACAGCTGTTACTTTCTCATAAGGCAGCTTGTGAATAATATCTTTAAGCTCTTCTGCGCCTATGTTATCCAAAAGTTCTTTAAACTGCTCATTAGACATATTGTGAGCAAAAGCTTGAAGTTTTTCTGGGTTGTCAGCTAAAGACTTAATGATAACCTGAATCCTATTAGAATCAGTTAAATCTTGAGCAATTAATTCGAGTTTCTCATGATCAAGCTTATTAACTAAGTCTTTCAGTTGGTCTTCTTGCAGACTATTTACTAAAGCTTTCAACTGATCACCTTCTAATTCTTTGGAGAGTATTGTCAAGTGGTGCTCAGCCAAGTCTTTTGCAAGCACTGTAAATTGCTCGTCATTTAAAGTTTTAATAAGTGCTTTGAACTGATCCACTTTTAAGTGAGGTAAAATTTCTTTTACTTGCTCTGAATTTAATTTTCTCACTAGAGCTTCAAGCTGAGTATCATTTAAAATAGGAACAATTATTTGTAACTTTTCTGGATTTAGTTCCTGAGCGAGGGTTTTTAGCTGGTGATTGGTTAGATGATCCACTAAAGCTTGGAGTTGTTCATCTGTTAAGTTCTCTGCTAAGGCCTGCAACTGGCTTGAGCTCAGTTCAGGAATTATTTTTTGCAGTTGCTCGTTACTAAGAGTATTGGCAAGAGTTTTTAGTTGGTCGTCTGTTAGGCCCTGAATAAAAACTTTGGTAAACGTGCTTGATAGCAACAGTAGCACATCTCTTATATGTCTCTCACCGTAGTATAACATAATGTCTTGTAATACCTTATTGTCAGGTGAATCGATTATATTTCCTGCCTCGTCTGAAAAATAATATTTATTGTTGCCAGTATCTGAATCTTCCCATGTTACATATTTGTATTCCAATTTTTTTGATTTAATAGAACTGCTACACATAGTTTTGAAAGGCTGCACAAGCTCTCTTGTATATGATAACTTAGCCAACTCATTACCGTAATATACAAATGTATGGTTACTTTTTACATAATCTAAGTTAGAATCACTTTTATAATCTTTGGCTACCAGATTTCCTTCATTTTCTTCCTCCAGACATATGTAACTGTCTAGGCAAGAACTGCTGCAAAGTTTTATAGGCAATAAGCCTAGTACTACATCGTTTTTATCATCCAGCGATACAAGCTCAACTTTTTTAATAGGCATTGTAGGATCATTACCTTCAGGCCACTTTATCCTTGTAGTCGGGGTTTTTCTAAACACCTCTTTTCCAGGTATCATCTTAAAAACATGCTTTTTTCCACTCATAGGCGTTACCAATAAATTAATTGTTAGTATTCTAACATTTATTGATTAATTTATTGTTAAATTGGTATATATTACAATTGTAATAACCAACATTACTTGTGTAGAGAAAAGTTACGAAAAGAAATAGAGATTTTCAGGGAAGTAGTATAAAATCCTCATAGATTAAAATAAGCTGCTTTGACAGGTTTTGTGGCGGCTAGAGCTGTATAGACTGGTGGAGGCAAGCGGGATCGAACCGCTGACCTTCTGCGTGCAAAACAGATGCTCTACCAGCTGAGCTATACCCCCAGGTAATTCTTGCTTAAAGCATAAATCACTCAGGCTGAAATGCAAGAAATATTTATCTATTAGGCTATTGCTAAATAGTGTACAAATTCTGCAGGGTGTACACACTTCTCTATTTTTTTGTCTCCTTAGCGTTATACGTCACACCATCCAAATAAATCTGTGAACTGAAAATTAACAAGAAGTTTTCCTTTAAAAATTTTTTAACTAAATTATCACTAACGCAGTATATTATATAATTTATTTAACCACACATGAAAATTTTAGTTTGATTAAAACGGATAAAAACTGTATTGATGTTTAGTATAGCTGAAAAATGAAATGATCCCGTAGCTCAGCCGGTAGAGCAACTGACTTTTAATCAGTGGGTCACGTGTTCGAATCGCGTCGGGATCACTCACAAATTTTGAAAAACATGCTAAAAGAACAAGACAAAATATTCACCAACCTAAATGGTAAAGGAACTCCACTACTTGAGGGTGCAAAAAAACGTGGTAGCTGGCAAAAAACAAAGGAGTTACTGGATTTAGGATCAGAAAAGATCATTGATGAAGTAAAGAAATCTGGTTTGAGAGGTCGAGGGGGTGCAGGATTTTCCACCGGCCTTAAGTGGAGCTTTATGCCCAAAAATCTCCCAAAAGCATATTTAGTAGTCAATGCAGATGAGTCAGAACCTGGTACATGTAAAGATAGAGATATATTGCGATATGAGCCACATAAGTTACTTGAGGGAATTCTCCTGGCCAGCAGAGCGATCAGCGCATCAGTTGCGTATATTTATATCAGGGGTGAATTTTATAATGAATATTTAGTTCTAAAAAAAGCACTTGAGGAAGCCTATAAAGAAAACTTAATTGGAAAAAATGCCTGCAAATCAGGTTATGATCTTGATGTGTTTATCCATAGGGGTGCAGGAGCTTACATATGTGGAGAAGAAACAGCTCAACTTGAATCAATTGAAGGAAAAAAGGGCTTTCCTCGCATGAAGCCTCCATTTCCCGCAGGTGTTGGACTTTTTGGCTGCCCAACCACAATAAACAACGTTGAAACTATAGCCATGGTTCCAGATATTCTGAATCGCGGAGGAGAATGGTTTGCATCTCTTGGTAAACCAAATAATACTGGTACCAAGGTCTTTTGTATTTCAGGGCACGTAAACAACCCGTGTAATGTTGAAGAAGAGCTCGGAATTCCATTACGTGAATTAATTGAAAAATACGCAGGTGGAGTGCAAGGAGGTTGGGATAATTTACTTGCTGTAATACCTGGTGGGTCTTCAGTGCCATTAATTCCAAAATCTATATGTGATACTATTGAAATGGATTTTGATTCATTAAGAACTGCACAATCAGGGCTTGGTACTGCTGCTGTAATAGTGATGGATAAATCAACTGATATAATAGCTGCAATAGAGAGGTTATCACACTTTTATATGCATGAGTCCTGTGGACAATGCACACCATGCCGTGAAGGTACTGGATGGATGTGGAGGATTATGAAGAGGATGGTGGCAGGAGATATTAAGCCTGATGAAATAGATAAGCTGCTTGACCTTACAACTCAAATAGAAGGACATACAATTTGCGCGCTTGGCGATGCTGCAGCTTGGCCGATTCAAGGATTAATAAGACATTTTCGCCATGTTATCAAAGAGAGAGCGATAGTTTAACTTTACTTATACTTCTTAAGCCGTTTTGCTACTTAGCAACCAGAGCTAAAAAATATTGATTCCCTTCTCTTTTAGGTGCCAATTCTACCTTTGCAATATCTTCAGTGTCTCGAATTAGCCGTTCTAATTTTTCCAGTCCAACTTCAGTGTTTATAAGCTCTCTCCCTCTAAATCTCATTGTGACTTTAATTTTATGTCCGTGGGCAAGTAAGTCTCTTGCTTGACGCAATTTTGTTCCGTAATCGTGATCACCAATATTGGGACCCAGTTTAATTTCTTTTATAGTTAATGTTTTTTGTTTCTTTTTTGCTTCACTTGCTTTCTTTTTTATATCATACTTTTGTTTGCTATAATCCAGAATTTTACATACTGGAGGGGTTGAATCAGGTGCAATTTCTACCAAGTCTAAACCAACACCCTGTGCAAGCTCCAAAGCTCGTTCTATTAGCACGATTCCGACCATTTCACCACTATGATCAACTAAGCGTACCTCCTTAGCTGTGATGAATCCATTAATTCTGTTTTTATTGTTCTTTTTAACTTGCAAACTTTAACTCCCTTAATTCAAATTAATACTTTTTAACAACAATTCAATAGCCTTCTCCAAAGAAAAAGACTCCTGTCTTTCCGATCCTAAATTTCTTACTGACACAGTTTTACTTGTAACTTCATTTTTGCCTACAATCCACAATATAGGAACCTTGTTTGAACTATGCAAACGTATCTTATAACTAATTTTTTCATTGGTCAAATCAGTCTTGACTCTCACACCTTGTTCTTTTAAAATATTGCTAATTTCTGTGGCGTAATCGTCAGCTTCATTTGTAATGGTCAGAATAGCAAGTTGCGTTGGAGCAAGCCAAACTGGAAATTTTCCTGCATAATTTTCTATCAAAATTCCGATAAAACGCTCAAAAGTCCCAAGAATTGCCCTATGTAACATGACAGGGTGATGCTTGTGCCCATCTGCCCCTATATAAAAAGCTCCCAGACGTTCTGGTAAAATGAAATCAACTTGTAATGTTCCACATTGCCAATTTCTGCCTATTGCGTCTTTCAAAACGAACTCTAACTTTGGACCATAAAATGCACCTTTACCAGGGCTCAGTTCATAACTCAAGCCCGCTTCTTTAACGGCTTCAAGCAGCGCTTTTTCAGCTCTATCCCACACTTCATCATTACCTGCTCTAATATCTGGACGGTCTGAAAATTTCACAAAAATTTCATTGAATCCAAGCTCTGAATATACTTCTTTTAAAAGGTCACAAAACTTTATAGTCTCAGAATTCACTTGTTCTTCCATACAAAAAATGTGTGCATCGTCTTGCGTAAAACCACGCACTCGCATCAGTCCGTGCAATGAGCCTGAGCTTTCATTTCTATGGCATGTGCCAAACTCTGCCATACGTATTGGTAAATCACGGTAGCTCCTGGTGTGAGAATTAAAAATCTGCACATGACAAGGACAATTCATGGGTTTTATTGCTAACTTTTTATTCTCAGATTCGTCAACAATAAACATATTTTCACGAAACTTATCCCAATGTCCAGATCTTTCCCACAGCTCTTTACTTACTAAAATAGGAGTTTTTACCTCAAAATAGCCATTATTTATTAGCTTCTTTCTGATGTAAGACTCAAGAACATTATATAGAATATATCCTTGTTCATGCCAAAAAACCTGCCCAACAGCTTCCTCTTGGATGTGAAATAAATCCATATCCTTAGCAATTTTGCGGTGATCACGTTTTTCTGCTTCTTTGAGGCACTCAAGGTAAGCGTTTAATTCATCCTTATTTCTCCATGCTGTGCCATATATTCGCTGCAACATTGGGCCCTTTGCATCACCTTGCCAGTATGCACCCGCTACTTTCATAAGTTTAAACGCTTTAACTCTACCGGTTGATGGTGAGTGCGGACCACGGCATAGGTCTACAAAATCGCCTTGTCTATAAACAGTTAGGTTTTCACTCTCTGGTATGGATGAGATAATATCAACCTTGTATTTTTCGCCTATACCACTAAAGAAATCAACTGCTTGCTTGCGAGTCCAAACCTCTCGAACAAATCTGTGATTACTTTTTACAATCTCTTTCATTTTCTTTTCTATTGCAGCCAGATCATCCGTAGTGAAGGTACGATCTGTAGCAAAATCATAGTAAAAACCGTCCTGAATTGTTGGGCCGATAGTAATCTGAGTATTAGGAAATAGCTCTTTCACTGCCTGCGCCATTATGTGAGCAGCATCATGCCTTATTATATCTAAACCCGCTTCGTCACTCAGTTGTATTACCTCTATCTCTGTATCAGATTCAATTTCACGTGAGAGATCATATAACTCACCATTTACTTTCAATGCAACTGCTTCCTTTAAAACATTCGGCTGTAGTATATCAAAACCAGTAACTTTACCACTGTATTCTTTTACTTTTTGTTCGGTTGAAAAAGTAATCCTAACCATAAATAAACCTATACGGACATGTAGCTTGAAGGCGGTTTGCTTCTTCCAACGGTGTCATCCCAGTGTCACGCACATAGCCATACGAACATTCATTTTCGAAGGTAAATTGCACAGCAAATGGTGTCATTCCAGTGCTTGACACTGGAATCCAGCTTTTTTGTAATTTCATTGAAAATGTTGTATAGTGTGCTTGTTCACAATCAATTTTACTGGATCCCAGTGTCAAGCACTGGGATGACACCTTTGTGTTTGAGGCAAAACAGGCTATAACATTTAACATACTGCCCTCGCAAACAAATGTTCGTACAGTTGTGTATCAGCTACTGGGATGACACCACCCCTAGTGGGCACTGCCCCTAAATCATAATGGATAACAGGGTTATAAGCTCTGAACATTAATAATAAGGCCTATTCTTTTTTAACCTGAGTGCAATTGCGTCTTCCCAAACTTCACCATTACGCAATAACTTTTCTTTATTGTACATTAGCTCCTCTCTTGTTTCAGTAGCAAATTCAAAGTTAGGACCTTCAACAATTGCATCAACTGGACATGCCTCTTGGCAAAGTCCGCAGTATATGCATTTTGTCATATCAATATCATAGCGCGTGGTGCGGCGACTACCGTCTTCTCTTTCCTCTGCTTCAATAACTATTGCTTGAGCAGGGCAGATAACTTCACATAATTTACAAGCTATGCATCGTTCTTCACCGTTTGGATACCTACGCAACGCATGCTCACCACGAAACCTTGGACTTAAAGGGCCCTTCTCCATAGGATACCTCAAAGTAACCTTTGGCTTAAACATATATTTTAATGTAATAACAAACCCTTTAATTAACTCTACAAAAGACCAGTACCAAGCTAATTTCTTGAGCATAAAATATTTAAAACTTGTGTCAGTCATTATAAATCATATTATCAGTTTTCAAAATAAATATTTTCACCTGGGTGACTTTTACAGCTTTTCTATATAATACATTCACTAGTATGATAGTACTGCATTAATATAAACTAGCAAGATAGATAAAAATTTTGAATATTTTCAAATTAGGTATTTTGGTTTCTTAAGTGTAATATTGCTAAGTAGTTTATATAAATAATGATAAACACAAATGAAACTATTTTCGCTTTGTCGACCGTATTTGGTAAGTCAGGAGTTGCAGTAATCAGAATTTCAGGCAACTACGCGCTTAAAGCTTTAAATCATTTTCATATTAAGAAAGAAATTAAACCAAGATTTGCTACTTTAGTTGATCTATATGATGATTCCAGTCAATTGATAGATAATGGAATAATCATCTATTTCCCTGCTCCAAACAGTTTCACTGGCGAGGACGTTATAGAGTTACAAGTGCATGGAAGCAAGGCAGTTATAAAAATCATCTTGGAGGAATTATCAAAAATTTTCGTTATGGCCAGGCCTGGAGAATTCTCACTTAGGGCTTTTCTAAATGGTAAATTTGACTTAACTCAAATAGAAGGGATTGCAGACTTAATTGATGCTGAGACGAAAATGCAAGCTAAACAAGCGATTAAGCAGATATCAGGAGAATTGGAGAGACTATACAGCAATTGGAGGCAAAGATTAATAACGATACAATCCAAAATCGAAGCATATATAGACTTTCCAGAGGATGTTTGGACAGAAAAAAATGAATTGGAAAAAATTAATAATGAAGTGCGAGCTCTTGTGCGGTTGATACAAGAGCATTTAAATGATAATAGACGGGGTGAAAGGTTGCGTGAGGGTTTACATGTTGTAATAACTGGTAAACCAAATGTCGGTAAATCAACTCTGTTTAATTTCTTAGCCAAGCGTGATATTGCTATTGTTTCTGAATATGCAGGCACAACAAGAGATATACTTGAAGCTCATATTGACATTGGTGGATACCCAATCATTCTCTCTGATACTGCTGGAATTCGTGAGAGTTCAGATCCAATAGAATCAGAAGGTATAAGTCGAGCGAAAAAGAGGTCTTTTGAAGCTGATTTAAGAATAGAACTATTTCCTTTTGAACAACGACACGATGTCAATTATCAAGCCACAGGCAATATACCATCTGTAGTACCAGTGCTTGACACACAACTATGCAAATATTGTAATCAACAAACGGTGTCATCCCAGTGCTTGACACTGGGATCCAGATATAAAAATACTTGCAAATTATGCAATAGACAATGGATTCTAGAAACATGTGCTGAAAACAATGTTCATGATGAGATAAGCTGGATTCCAGTGTCACGCACTGGAATGACATCAGACCAAAATGACACCATTTATGTTCTGAGCAAAGCTGACAATGCAGTTAGTGAAAAAAATATACTGGTTGGCGATGTAGATTTTCTACCTATTTCTATTTTAAAGGGAATAGGTACAAACAAGTTGATCTCCCTCATAAAAGAGAAGGCAGAGGAGAAATTTGGGCATGATAGAGACACTCCTGTGATTACTCGGCAAAGACATAGGAATCACATGAAGAAGGCACTGGAACATTTACAACGTTTTAATATCGATAATCCAATTGAGTTGATATCTGAAGACTTGAGGCTTGCTGCATTTGAACTTGGTGCGGTGATTGGAATTATTAATGTTGAGGAAATATTGAACAGTATATTTAGCAACTTTTGCGTGGGCAAGTAAAGCTTTTATAGATTGCTTAAAATCAAATGTTGTGATAGAAAAGAAATGGACGGATGGCCGAGCGGTTTAAGGCACCAGTCTTGAAAACTGACGTACGTGATGAGCGTACCATGGGTTCGAATCCCATTCCGTCCGCACAGCATCTCGCTATGCTAGCTGATTTTTAGAGCTTATTTGGACTATGTGGTTCATAACGCTGGAAATCTTGTCTAATCTAGCCACATCTTTTAAAAATACATCCCTTTGTAAATTGACCTTGTTAGCAAAGAAAGCTAATATCTATAAATAGATCACCATCTGAATATGGAAACCGATATCGTAATAATAGGTGCAGGGCCTGTTGGAATATTCACTGCTTTTCAAGCGGGAATGCTTGATATGAGATGTCATATAATAGATGTTTTGGATCAAGCAGGAGGACAATGCACAGCTCTTTACCCAGAAAAGCCAATATATGATATACCTGGTTATCCTGTAATTACTGCCCAAAAATTAATTGAGCGACTAATGGAGCAAGCTTCACCATTTGGGCCTGTTTACCATTTAAGTCAAAAAGTGGAAAAGATTTCAAATAACGAAGGTGAAAACTTTACTATCATAACGAACATAGGTACAGAGGTAAAATGCAAAGCCATTATTGTTGCTGCAGGTAACGGAATGTTTGAATCTAACCGTCCACCCTTAAGTGGTATATTAGAATATGAAAATAAATCTGTATTTTATAGTGTAAATAAAATTTCCGATTTTCAGGACAAAACTATAGTCATTGCAGGGGGGGGTGATTCTGCAGCTGATTGGACTGTAGAACTTTCTAAAGTTGCAAAGAAAATTTATGTGATACATAGGAGAAAGGAATTTCGCTGCACTCCTGAAACTAGAAATAAATTAGAATCACTTGAAAATGATGGAAAGATAGAACTGGTAGTGCCATATCAATTACACGAACTAGCAGGAGGTAATGGGCAGTTGAGCGCAGTGATAGTAAAAAACATTGCCTCTAAGGAAGAAAAAGAAATATCCGCTGATTTTTTGCTGCCATTTTTTGGACTGTCAATGAATCTTGGTCCAATAAACAATTGGGGTATACAGTTAGAACATGGCCGCATAGTTGTTGATCCGGCTACCTTAAAAACCAGTAGGGATAGAATATATGCAATCGGAGATATAGCTACTTATTCAGGCAAACTAAAGTTAATATTAAGTGGTTTTGCCGAGAGCGCAATGGCTTGTCATGACATATACAAAGTAATCCACAACTCTCCAGTCAATTTTCAATATTCAACTTCAAAGGGAATCCATGGAAAAGAAAAACTTGCTTGACACCCTTCGCCGGCCCCCTTATCATGACAGTGAAGCTATTGTATTTGCTTTCGCCAATCTGCAGATTAAAAGGTAAGGATTACTTAATGTATCGGCGTC
>NZ_LYUY01000068.1:0-7782 GCF_001675785.1 Wolbachia endosymbiont of Nomada ferruginata | reverse complement strand
TTTTCTCATCTTTACCCCGTACTAAAATTTCAGATATTATAGCCTTTTACTTGTTTCCGGACAACCTCTTACCTGTTTCATCACACAAAACAAAATTTTTACTCTGGGAATCAGGTAACTCACAAAAGTTAATAGGAGGCAAAATCTCTGGTATACTTATCCTACCTGATTGTTCCGCTGCTTCGATTGCTTGTAATTTTGCTCTACTTAGGTTAATATTTTTTACCACTGTACGTTCCGTTGAAATAAATTGAATGCAGATTACTCCCATTTCAGTTGCCTGTCTTACTATGTTGTTCAAAGCAGCACTTTTTACCATGGCACAATACAGGTATAAATTTTCCTCATATTGCTGTTGTTTAGTGCATTCTTTGGGTGTAACTTCTGTCAATTTACGCGATATATTAACTACTTCTCCTAACCATTCTCCATCTTTTCCATTAAAAAGAGAGAGATTATCATACTTCTTAAGCCGCATTACATTGCAAATATAGTGACTTTGTTGTGGATTAAGTGCTAAACTCACGCCTTGTGATAAAGCTTCTTCAACATAGAGCCTAATTTTTCCCATTCAAAACTTTAATTATATTCTACTTGAGTGACTCTTACGGGATTTGAACCCGTGTTACCACCGTGAAAGGGTGGTGTCCTAACCACTAGACGAAAGAGTCAACTTGAATCTAACTAGGTTATATCGATTACATATATAAAGTCAATTCAATTATTTTGAATCACATAGTTAGAGGGATATATCAGTAATCTTATATCGACAGCCTCCTATTACTCCATGCTCAATACTCACTGAACCTATCTCAGATTTAGGAGCTAATTCTAATTGTTGTTCAACTTTTGTATCGGAATCATAGCCAGAATCTCTACGCTCATATTTCTGCCTTATTTCTTCTACACTAAAGCCAGCCTTGGTCTTAATTTTTTGATCATTAGTCTGTTGCTGACTTATCGACTTATTAGCACTTAGCTCATTTAGCTTCACTTGCCAATCATTCACTTTATCTTGCACTAACCCATGGCAAGTTCCAGAATTAGCTTTTATGTCTTTTGCTTTTCTTTCTGCTCTTTTCTTGGACAAATCTACCCTAGCATAAATAGGTTCTGACGACTGTTCTGGCTCTTTCTGTTTTAGGCTAGTAGGCTTTTTTGTTCTGAAAGATCATCTATAGTGCAATAAATAGGTTCTTCTGATATACTCAAATAACCACTATCTTCCAATGATAAATTTTCAATGGATTTTTTATGTGAATCATATATTTCAGCATAAATAGATTCTTCTGATACACTCAAATAACCATTCTCCCCTAATGAGTTACTAACCTTAGCATCATACACCTCAGCGTAAATTGGCTCTTTTGAAGGCAAAGCATCATAATTAGTGCTCTTTGGCTTATACTCAAAAGTTCTAGGAGGTTTTTGAGGTGGTATTACATTGTTGTTCACCTCAGCGTACATAGTTATTGGCTCATATTCAGAGGTTCTAGGAGGTTTTTGTTGTATAGCTTCAACATTCAAATCATCTGTAGAATAATACTCTGCGCCTTTTCCTAGTAAAAAGGAAACTGTGGGGTGAAGAATTATCTCTGCTGGTAAGTTTTTCTCACTATCCAATTTTAGATTTTTTGATTCTGCTAAACTCTCAATAACACGAATTATAACATTCTTTCCATTCTCATCTATTGAGTGGATATCAGCTCCACGATTAATCAGCAATTCCATTATTTTGTGATCTGTAGCATGTCCTAAAGCCTGATTTAAAGCTTGATTATTATTTATATCAAATGATCCTGTATTCTTGAGAGACATAGTCTTTGAAAAGAATTTTCTAAAACTATTTAATGCATCATAGAGAATTAGAGTCAGTTTAACACCTTTTATGTCATTGTTTTTGACAGATTTAATTAAAAAATTATCTATTATACCCATGATTATACCCCTATATAAAAGCTCACTACCATGGTACAATTTTAAACTATGATGATTTATTTTTTACTAATAGCAGCTCTCTATAACCACTTAACAAGTGGTGGCATTGACATCATAATTGCATCTGGATTGCCATCAGTCATTAAACCAAACCTTGTGCCACGATCGTATAACAGGTTGAATTCTACATATCTGCCACGTTTTATTAATTGATTTTCTCGTTGTTCTTTTGTCCAAGATTTTTGCATATGTTTACGTATGACGTGCGAATAAATTTCCAAAAAGGCTTCACCTACTGCTTTTGTGAACTCAAAAACGTTTTCCCAGTTGCCAGAACTCAGATTATCATAGAAAATGCCACCAATACCACGCGGCTCTTTTCTGTGTTGTAAGAAAAAATAGTTGTCACATTGCTCTTTAAATTTTGGATAATATCCGGTGTCAAATCTATCACATGTCATTTTGATTGATTCATGGATATACTTGCAATCTTCTTCATTTTTATATATTGGCGTAAAATCCATTCCTCCACCAAACCATTGTTTTGAAGTATATATCAGCCTTGTGTTCATATGTGCTGCAGGGATAAGGGGCGATTGCATATGAGACACTAAAGATATACCGCTTGCCCAAAACTCTCCGTTACTTTCACTTGCACCAGGAATTTCATTAATGGCTGAATCTGCAAATTTTCCGTGTACTTTTGAAACGTTTACTCCAACTTTTTCAAAAACATTACCAAAAATAATTGTAGATTCACCACCTCCACCACCTGGGCGATCCCACTTTCTCTTTTCGATCTTTGGCTCTGCGGATGATTGTTTTTCAATTAATAAGAAAGATTCTATGATCTTATCTCTTAGTGCACAAAACCATTTAAATGCTTGTGTTTTCTGTTTTTCCATAATATCCTCTTGCTAGCTTATTAACATTGTTATATCTGATATTTAAGGAACTTAATTAGATTTGGATGATAATTATCTATCAAAGACGTTAATAAATCTATAATAATTAAATCAATATAATAGAACATTTTCGTATGTACAACAATGCCAAGTAACAATAATGAATAAAAGATACATAGATAACAAAAAAGAGAACAGGGTTGACTTCATACTAAGAAATTATGGAATGTCAATTGTTGTGATGGCAGTTATTATGCTCTTACCTCCAGTAGCAATATCGATACTCTACTTTTTTGATATATATAGTCAGCATATTAATATAGAGATTAATTTATTAGTTAGCATTCTAACAACTCTCTTTATGATGTATAATGTAAAACGCTACAGATACCTACTTAATACTATAGAATTTCAAAATGCAATATTTGCAAATGCACTAAATCATAATACAGAATTTTGCCTTATTTTACATAAAGATGAGGGTGTTATTTATGCTGATGCAAGGTTCTACGAAAGGTTTAAAGATCATATAGATGATGACATTACGTTAGGCAAGATTCTTGAAATAGGAGATGTTTCAGAAGCAGACAAAAAAGTACTCTATCATGCACTAAAAAATAACTCTTCTATACAGGTATGCATTTCCTTAAACAAGAAGAATAGAGTATCTAACTTTCTTTTGCTCTTTGAGCCGATACCAGATAATCCCCAAATTGCTATAAATAGTAATAAGATTTTAAATTTATCATTAGTGCCAATAGCAAGGCCAGATGGGTATTTTGTATTAAAAGCAACACAGATAAACAAGGAGCAGGTATATGAAGAGTTAATAGAAAAACACAGCATAGGAACTTACATTGCAAATGCCAAAGGGGTGATTTTATCTGTAAATAAAAGATTTTTAGACATATTTGAACTGAAAAAACTGGAAAAAGGTAGCTCAATCAGTGATTTTATATCTCAATCTAAATATAACAATACAACAACCGATAATGAAATTTTGTTTTTTACTATAAGTGGTATTCCATTCAAGGCTTATATGAGCACTGCTATATTTTGTGATAAATACAACCATAGCTATATATATGGCTTTATAACACCAACCGAATCAAATATTGTTGATTATCAATTACACCCTTGTTTTGCAAATTCATCAATTGCTATTGCACAATGTGACATAAACGGCAACTTTGTAAAGAAAAATACGGCACTAATAAAGCTTGCAGGGTCAGATAATAATTCAATCTTTACATTGATATTGGATAGTTATCATGTGAAAATACGTGAATATTTTTCGAGTAATAGAATAAATAATGCGTCTTTTGATGTACAGCTCAACGGCGGTAATAACATAAAAATATATTTCAATAAGTTTCTTCATAATAAAATGATATTCATAATTTGTTATTTTATTGATAATACTGAACACAAAAACCTAGAGATAAAGCTTGAGCATTATCAAAAGATGCAAGCTATAGGGCAGTTAGCAGGTGGTATTGCGCATGATTTCAACAATATATTGACTGGGATAATAGGATTTTGCGATTTGCTTTTACTCCAGCATTCAGCTGGTGATCCATCTTTTGGAGATATAATACAGATACAGCAAAATGCAAAGCGTGGATCAAATTTAGTAAGACAATTGCTTGCTTTTTCAAGAAGACAGACCTTGCAGCCAAAAATTATTGATGTAAATAGAACTATAGCTAATCTTTATGAAATGATAAAAAGATTAATAGGTGAAAATATAAAATTTAACATTTATTATGGTAGAGACTTGGGTGCTGTTAGGGCTGATCAAGGGCAATTAGAGCAAGTTATACTTAACTTAGCAGTCAATGCTAGTGCTGCTATGGAAAAGGGCGGGGAATTAACTATACGAACCTTTAATCAAAAGATTGACTCATTAAATTCTACACCTCAGGATATGTTTTCTCCAGACAAGGAAGCGATTGAACATGGAAATTATGTTGTGATTGAAGTAATTGATACTGGATGTGGAATGACGAGTGATACAACTGAAAAGATCTTTGATCCATTTTTTTCTACCAAAGATATTACCTCTGGTACAGGTCTTGGCCTCTCTACTGTATATGGCATTATTAAACAAACTGAAGGATACATCTATGTTGCTAGCAAAGTAAATCATGGAACTAAATTTAGCATATTTTTGCCCATGGTTTACATATCAGATGAAAATGATAGAGAGGAAGATAGTGAAGAAACAGAAAAACCGGTAGTAAGTGAAATTAAAGGTAATGGTATAATTTTATTAATCGAAGATGAAGATTCAGTAAGGGAATTCATCTCTAAAGCACTCAAAAGAAAAGGATTTGATGTAATAGAAGCAAGCATAGGCAGCGAGGCGCTAGAAATAATCAGTAAAAAAAGTCAACATATAGATCTTATAATCACTGATGTAATCATGCCAGAGGTGAGCGGCCCAGAAATAGTTAAAGAAGCATTGATCCATAGGCCAAATATCAACGTTATTTTTATTTCTGGGTATGCAGAAGATGCTTTTTTAAAGAGTGATGACATCAATATAGAAGATTTTCACTTTTTGCCAAAACCATTCACTCTGAATGAATTAGGAAACAAGGTTCAAAGTGTGTTACACAAAGCAAAAAAGACAGTCTAATTTTAGTGTGATTAGCAACAAAAAAATTTTCTAATGCAAAAGTTTCTTGCATATATACAATAGAATTATTTTATACATAAGATAAAAGGCGTGAGCAAGATTATTGCAATAGTAAATCAAAAGGGTGGAGTTGGCAAAACCACAACTAGTATAAATTTGTCGACAGCCTTTGCTGCTGTGGGAAAAAGCACTTTATTGGTAGATCTTGATCCTCAAGGAAATGCTAGCACCGGACTCGGGATTTCTTATCGTAGTAGGGAAGAAAAAAACATATACAAAATACTACTAAGCAGCGAAAATAAATTGATAGAATCGGCAATTTTCAATATAAAGGAAATTCCGAATTTATCGCTAATTTCGTCAGTAGTTGATTTGTCAGCTGCAGAAATTGAATTATCGCAACTTGAGCGAGGAAAATTCGTACTAAAAAGCGCATTGGAGAAGATACGCGATAATTATGAGTATATAATCATCGATTGCCCTCCATCACTTGGGCTTCTAACCATTAATGCCTTGACTGCTGCTAATTCTATTATTGTTCCTCTTCAGTGTGAATTTTTTGCTCTGGAAGGATTAAGCCATTTAGTTAAAACTGTAGAGCTGATAAAAAGGAATAACCTAAACCCTTTTTTGGCAATAGAAGGGATAGTGTTAACAATGTATGATAGGCGTAACAAACTCAGTGAACAGATTAAAAACGATATTTGCCAGTATTTAAATGATAAAGTATACAAAACTATCATCCCATTGTATGAGACTGTTATTCCACGTAACGTACGGTTATCAGAAGCGCCTTCTCATGGAAAACCCGCTATTGTGTATGATCTTAAGTGTCCTGGTGCACAAGCATATATAAGTTTGGCAAGGGAAATTTTAAAAAAGCACGCGAGCAGTTGTAAGGAGAAGAAACTAGTAAGCGAGGGCGTAGTATGAAGGATGATAGACGCTTAGGCAGAGGTCTTGCCGGTCTCATAGGCGATAATTATGATAATAAAGAAGATCGACAAGAGTATTTGCCTATTTCATTACTGCACCCAAGCAAATTTCAACCGAGGAAACATTTTGACGAGGAATCATTAAGAGAGCTTGCAAATTCGATAAAGAAAAGTGGCATTATACAGCCTATCGTGGTACGCAAAGATTCAAATGATGATGGTTATGAAATAATAGCTGGAGAACGTCGTTGGCGAGCAAGCAAGATTGCAAATCTTGATAGTGCACCCGTTATCATAAAAGATCTGAGCGACAAGGAATGCTAGGAAGTATCCATTATTGAAAACATACAAAGGCAAGATATTAATCCAATAGAAGAAGGTGAAGCGTATAAGAGACTGATAGATGAGTTTTCCTATACACATGAAGAATTAGCTTCAGCTATAGGCAAAAGCCGCAGCCACATAACCAATATGATTCGGATGTTGTCACTTTCCTGTAGGGTGAAAACAATTATCAACGAAAAAAAGTTGTCTATGGGTCATGCAAGAGCGTTGATTAATGTTGAAAATGCGGAAGATATTGCAGAAAAAATAGTTTCTCAAGGCTTAAGCGTTAGACAAACTGAAAAATTGATAAAAGATTTGCATCAAGGCAACAACCAAAAAGAACAGAAATATACTAGAAATCAAGATATGACGGTAATAGAAGGCGCTATATCTTCTCAACTTGGTTTAAAGATCAAAATTAATGACAACAATTCTAAGGGTAAAGTTATGATACGGTATGATAATCCAAATGAATTGGATTTGATATTGAAAATTTTGAATAGGAAACTTGAGGCATAGCTAGTAGTTGGCTAGCAAAGCAACAAACCAATATCAACTGTTGGTGTCATGAAAGTAGCTGACACTGGAATCCAGGAATTTTATTAAGTTGGTAAGCATAAAAGTATAACTTCTACGTCATACCGCCGCGGTATCCGCTAACAAGCAGCGGGATGACGATTGTCAGGGTAGCTGTCATCCCAGTGCCCTGACTACTTGGATCCAGGAAAAAGAATGGTGTCATCCCAGTGCGTGACACTGGGATCCAGAAGACTTAATTTCAACCAAGTGGCTGCATAATAAAGGCTGGATTCCAGTGTCACGCACTGGGATGACACCCTAGTAGAAATCGTTTTTGTAATTGCAACATTCGTGCAATCTTTAGCCATAAATATTTAAAAAATTTACCAAATGAAAAAAAAGGCAAAAGAAACCCCGTGGTGGTTGGCTATTTACCATGTACTAAAATATCGGCGTTTTTTTTATTCTAAAACGCTTGATTAAGAGCGATTTAGCTGCTTTTAACTTGCAACTAACC
>NZ_LYUY01000067.1:0-7840 GCF_001675785.1 Wolbachia endosymbiont of Nomada ferruginata | reverse complement strand
TTCGAAGGACCTTCCTTCATCTTCAATAAAGCTTCTCACAAACATTACTTTGTTTGTTACTGCAGCACACCATCATTCTTGGGGTCGAGAAATTTAGAAAGAGCCATAAAAAAAATTTTTAAATGTATCTTTATATTATATATTCTTATTGATAATAATTCAATAATTTGTCATCTTTTTTGTTAACTTTACTGATGTTGCCAGAAGGAACGTTGTTGCAAAATTTTGTAAAATTTATTATCCTAAGGTTTCAAGTTCTCACAGGTTTATTGGAACTATATGTACAATGTGTTTATCAGTGAAAATCCGGAGAAAATGATGGGGGAAAAGTTAATACATTACTTTAGCCAGGGTAAATGCGAAGGCAATGCAGAAATGAAAAATCTGCTGGGAGGAAAGGGGGCAAATTTAGCAGAAATGTGCAATGTTGACATTCCTGTTCCACCTGGTTTCACAATTTCCACCTCTGCTTGCAAAGTCTATTATCAAGACAATAGATCTTCTGTCATCCAAGTAGCTGACTACTCGGATCCAGAAAAAAATGTGGTCACGCACTGGAATGACATATGTAGTGGAATCAAAAACTACATGGCGATGCTCGAAAATGACATCGGTTGTAAATTTGGGGATTTAAATAATCCCTTATTAGTTTCAATACGCTCTGGTAGTGTTAGTTCAATGCCGGGCATGCTTGATACTATTTTAAATGTTGGTCTAAATGATGAAACCGTTGTTGGGCTTGCAAAAAAAAGTGGCGAACGTTTTGCTTACGATAGCTACTGCCGTTTCATCATGATGTACTCCAATGTTGTACTACAGCTTGATCATCACCTATTTCAAGATGTTGTTGATAATAAGCAGCAAAAGAGTGGAGCAAAAAGCTTAGCTGATCTTGATGTTGATGTTTTAAAGAGAATTGTTAACGATTTTAAAAAGATAGTATATGAAAAAACTGAGAAACATTTCCCGCAGAACGTTGAAGAGCAATTGTTAAACTCAGTTAATGCAGTATTTGCCTCTTGGAAAAATGATAGGGCTGTTTCCTATAGAAGAATACATAATATTCCTGAAAACCTTGGAACAGCGGTCAACGTGCAAGCAATGGTTTTTGGTAATTTAAATGATAATTCTGCAACTGGTGTGATATTTACACGAAATCCTTCAACTGGAGAAAAAAAGCTTTTTGGTGAGTTTTTGGTTAATGCTCAGGGTGAGGATGTGGTTTCTGGTGTTTATACTCCTATGCCAATTGACGGAGAGCAAAAAAACACCATGGAGAAGTTGCTGTCAAGTGTTTACCTGGAATTATGCGCAGTATGTGAAAAACTTGAAAGGCATTATAAAGACATGCAGGATATCGAATTTACTGTGCAGGACGGTAAGTTATGGATTTTGCAAACTAGGTCTGGCAAGCGTACGGCTGAAGCTGCTATTCGCATAATAGTTGATATGGTAAACGAAGGAACGATTACAAAGGAAGAAGGAATATTGAGAATTGATCCAAAAACTTTTGACAATTTGTTGCATCCAGTTCTTGACGTTAAGAGTGACCAGAAAGTAATAGGGAAGGGACTGCCGGCTTCTCCAGGGGTTGCTTCTGGATATGTAGTGTTTAGTGCAAGTGATGCTGAAAAAGCTGCAGAGCAGGGTAAAAAAGTGATTTTAGTAAGGTCAGAAACGAGTCCTGAAGATATTAATGGAATGAATGCTGCAAGTGGCATAGTAACAGCACGTGGAGGGATGACCTCGCATGCTGCTGTTGTAACTCGTGGAATGGGTAAGCCTTGTATTTGCAGTGTGAGTGGACTTTATATCGATAAAGATGGAACTTTCTTTTCTGTGTGGGATACAAAAGTAAATCAAGGTGAACCAATTACCATCAACGGAGGAACAGGGGAAGTTATGCTTGGCATTCTTCCTACAATTTCACCTGAATTATCGCAAGAATTCAAAACGATAATCAACTGGATAGATGAAATTAAAACGATCAAAGTGAGAGCGAACGCTGATACTCCAAAAGATGCAAAAATTGCAAAAGAATTCGGTGCAGAAGGCATAGGCTTATGTCGCACAGAACATATGTTTTTCGCTAGTGATAGAATCGAATTCATTCAAAAATTGATAATAGCTGATGATGAAAATGAAAGGACAAATGCATTAAATAAACTCGAAGAAATGCAAAGGTCTGATTTCAAAGAAATATTTTCTATTATGGAGGGCAGGGAAGTCACTATACGTTTGCTTGATCCACCTTTGCATGAATTTTTACCCAATAATCAGTCTACTATAGAAAAAATTGCTAAATCACTGAATAAGTCAGTTGAATCAGTAAAAAATAAAATAGCACAGTTATCGGAAAAAAATCCAATGCTTGGCCATCGAGGTTGTAGACTTGCCATTTCTCATCCTGAAATATATAGCATGCAGATTAGGGCAATACTTAGTGCTGCAAGTGAATTAAAGAAAGAAAAGAAGATAGAAGTGGAGCCTGAAATCATGATTCCTTTTATCATGAGCGAGAAAGAATTTATTCTGATATGCGAGCTAGCAAAGAAAGAATCCTCTGTTATCTCAGCTGGGATCCAGACGCAGATTCCAGCGTCACGCGCTGGAATGACATCAGACAAGGCTTATTCAATTGGAACGATGATAGAACTGCCACGAGCGGCACTGATTGCTGATAAGTTAGCAAAACATGCAGAGTTTTTTAGTTTTGGCACTAATGATTTAACGCAAACAACCATGGGACTTTCAAGAGATGATTCAGTTAATTTCCTTGATTCTTATAAGGAAAGCAACATATTCGAAAACGACCCATTTGAAGTGCTGGACATCGAAGGGGTAGGGGAGTTAATCAAGATGGCCATTGAAAGAGGCAAAAAAACCCGAAAAGAAATAAAACTGGGTATATGTGGAGAACATGGTGCAGATCCAGGATCTATAGAGTTTCTCATCGAATCAGGGGTGGATTATGTTTCATGCTCACCCTATAGAGTACCGATTGCAAAGTTAGTGGCAGCACAGTTTAGCATAAAATCTAAGTTTGTTGGGTAAGTGAAAAACATTGGACCGCCTTGTGGAGCTCTATCATTCAAGTGCTCCTTTTTTTGTCATTCCCATGCGTGACACACAACTGTACGAACATCGTGATTTGAGAGCAATCTTCATAAGGGAGGATGTCATCCCAGTGCCCAGACACTGGGATCCAGTTTTCCATGCAATCTCGCAAAGACATTTGTTTGAGTATAAGACAGCTACTTTTACGCTCACCAGTTCAGTGTGCTTCTACAATAAAATTTCTGGATGCCAGTGTCACGCACTGGCATGACACCATCTGTTGTGCGAATTACCTCAACAAAAGCAAATGTTCGTACAGTTATGTGTCACGCACTGGCATGACATCCTATATTTTTACAACTTGTGAATTTACGTGTTCAACTTTATTTTCTTCCATTTCTCTATAGCTTGGTAATGTAGAATTTTTTATATGCAACCCGGTATATATTGCAACCAAAGCAGCTATAATACCACAAACTATAGCACCAGCCACAGATGGAACCATCACAGCAGCAGCAATGAATAATCCTGTAACAACAACTCCAACAACATCTTTTGTCAATGAGGTGTAAAAATCCTTTTTGCTCTCTTTATATTTAGTTTCTTGTTCATTTGGCATAGAAAATTGAGCATCTACAAAGCCGTTAGCTTTATTATCATTATTTGGTGTGGCAGTTTGCTTAGTATTTGTTTCCTCTGGTATTACAGGCGTTTTATTTTTGTTATTATGATTATCACCATTGGTACTGGTTAGAGGAACTGTTGCTATAGGTCTACTACCAATGTTCCCATTACTGCTGCAAGGTTTTGCTCTGTTTTCTTCATTAAGCTTACCACTATTCAAGAACGCATTAACAATTTCAGTTTTACCTACCTGTATGGCCACTTCTAAAGCCTCTTTCCTGTTTGCAGGACTCACGTAACCTAAAATTAGCTCAACTTCTTGGACATTACCTTGAACAATAGCAGAATTCAAGGCATGCAATTTTTCTTCTTCATTAAATTTGCCACTATCCAAAAGTACCTTAACAACGTCAGCTTGTTTTGTTATTGCAGCTATATCCAATATAGTCCTGGAAGCAGTATCTGTAAGATGGATTACAGCATCTAAATCTGTAAACAATTTTACAAAATCTAGAAATACGCTACGATCGCCGGTAATATTGGACTCTCTTACAGCATTTGCAAACGAGTCAAAAATTGCCGAATTTGTTTTTTTCCTTGTATTAGTTGCCCGTAAAGTACTTCAGCAGTCATACCAGGGTTTATGGAGTTACTAGAATCTACTTCATTGCTGTCTGCTTTATTTTCTCTTATATCAGGTGTGTTTTGCTCCTCTTCTTCCTTGTTTATTGCTGCGGTTATTTGCTCTTGTTGAAGGGGTTTACACCCATTTTGGAGGAGAAAATCCTTAACGCGTGTGTTGTTATTTTCGGTTGCATGTTTTAGAAGTAAGTCTTCTAATGAATTGTCTCCTTCACATTTATCTTGGAAATTAACTTCTTTCCACTTTGGTTCCTTTTGCAAATCTTTAAGACTAGCAATTCCCTTATCATCATATTTTACAATTGTAGCTATCTTTCGATACAACTCTCTAATATCATCATTACTATATATCATAACTAAACCTACTACTATATGTTAGTTTATTACAGCAACTTTCCCAAAACCAGTCAAGACATATTGCAGTTTCAAGCAGCATGATATATATTCAATGCTTTATTTATAGTTCTTAAAGCAAATGATGGAAGATTTAGCCTATAAATTAGTTAAAGTGACCGAAGCTGCGGCGCTTGCTGCATATAAACTAGCAGGCTTCGGCGATGAAAAAAAGGCTGATCAGGTTGCAGTTGATGCCATGCGTACAGTATTAAATTCAATGGAAATAAATGGTACTATCGTAATTGGTGAAGGTGAGAGAGATGAAGCGCCGATGCTATATATTGGCGAGAAGGTTGGCACTGGAAATGGTCCTGAGATTGACATTGCTGTTGACCCACTTGAAGGCACTACAATCTGCGCTCACTACAAACAGGGGGCAATGTCTGTTCTTGCTGCAACGAAAAAAGGTAATTTTTTACATGCACCTGATGTTTATATGGAAAAGATAGCGGTAGGAAAAAATCTTCCAGAGGGTGTAGTCTCACTAAAAAATAGCATTGAAAAGAATCTAGACAATTTAGCCAAGGCAAAAAAATGCAAAGTGAATGATCTCGTGGTAACTGTACTTAAACGTGAAAGGCATGGTGAATTAATAGAGAAAATCAGGAAATTAGGAGCAAAAGTTAAACTAATAGATGATGGTGATATTGCGGCCGTAGTTTCACTAGTAAATGGCAATCATGATATGTATATCGGTATAGGAGGAGCACCAGAGGGAGTGCTTGCGGCTGCAGCGCTAAGCTCTATCGACGGACAGATGGAGGGAAGATTAGTACTTGATACGGATCAGTTAAGAGAAAGAGCAAAAAATTTAAATATTGATGACCCAGAAAAAGTCTACGCCGTAAAAGATATGGCAAGAGGTGAATCAGTGTTCATTGCAACTGGAGTAACAAGCGGAGAACTTGTGGATGGAGTTAAATTGAATCATAATACCTATTCAACTAATTCTTTAATAATTCTGCCTAATAGGCTGATAAAGCTGCAAACAATGCAGAACTTATGTTAGCTTTTTTAGTTTCTAATTTTAGCTTTACAACATTTAGCATTAAGATATAATCAAGTTTACTTATAACAATAGAGGTGTGAAATGTTTTCTAGTATTATAAATCTATTTAATGGTTTGTACAAAAATTCGAGTACCAAGGAAAGTGAAGAAAAGTTGACTCTTCTATCTCCTCAAGCAAATCTTCAATTCGATGAGATTCAGGTACAAAGTGTGCTCTCAGATTTTGAGGAATTGGAGTTTAAGGATAATAAGTGTTTTGACAAAATAGCAGACGATTATGAAAAGAAGGGGGAGAGTGCCCTTTTTAACTATGTAATATTGAATAAGCGGAAAGAAATAATCGATATATTAGATAGGAATCTTCCTCTTCTCGAAGAACAGGAGGAGTTTAGAAAGAAATATAGTCAATATGTTCTTCAAGTTGACAAAGGAATGAGTTATGGAAAAGAACTTCAAGATGGACTTCGGTCTTTTAAAGATAGGGCAGAAGAAGTGTTATCAGATTTTGAAAAATTGAATTTCAATTTTAAGGATAATAAATGTCAAGATTCTTCTGATTCTGTAAATTATAATAACGGCCGGCCAGCAGATCCATTTGAAAAAATAGCAAACTATTATCGACGGGAGAAGGAGAGCATTTTCCTTTTTAACTATGTGGTATTAAGTAAGCAAAGAGAAATAATGGATATATTGGATAAGAAGCTTACTTCTAAAGATCAGGAGGAGTTAAAAGAAAATTTTAAAAAGAGGTTGGGTAGATATCTTCTTCGAATTGACGAAGGAATGAATGATGCAAAAGAATTTCTAAACGAAGATGATCTAACTGGTTTCTTTGATGGATGTTATTGGCCAGACAAAAAGGCAGGACATCTTGTTAATCATTATGATAATCTTAGTATTAATATTACTAAACCTGGACAGAGTTTAGAAACTAGTCGTCTTTTTAGCAAAAAAACTAAAAGGATGGAAACAATTAAAAATGAGGTACAAAGGGTAAAAATATACAGTAATGATAAAAGAATAGTAACAATTGAGAAGAATGAGAAACAACAGAGGAACTACTCCTTTACAGAATTTGCAATATGTGACATCGAAATTAGTTGGGGTGCAAAAGATGAATCTGGAAAAGACCTTAACTGTACTGTTGTTCTAAATATAAATTTAGGTCAAGTTAGTATTAAAAAATCAACTATTGACGGTAAAGATGTTGAACCAAAGAAAATTTTAGAGTTAGCTAAGCAAAACGAGGCTGTGCTTATAAAAGGTAAAGCTTTACATGAAGTTTTAGCAGCACATTTCATTAAGCAAACACCATGTGAGGAAAAGAAGGATACGCAATCGCACGAGAATATTGTTGTACCTGGTTCTGGTGCACCTCGCTCGGCTATTGATGAGGAAATAACTGTAGAGCATCCGTCCGGGAAAGCGGCAAATAAAGATAATCATAGAGAAAATGTGAGTTTACAACAAATGGTGCCATGAAAGTAGCTGATACATAACTGTACGAACGTTTGTTTGCGAAGAAATGTTATAGCAGGTTTTGCCTCAAACACAAAGGTGTCATTCCAGTAGCCTCCTTCCCCTGTCATCCCAGTGCCCAGACACTGGGATCCAGGAAACTTAATTGCAAGCAATGCATTGGGTTTGGTGAGTATGGGTTTTGCGTTATAGAATGAAGCACTTTTGGTGAATTTATAAAGAAAACTGGATTCCAGACTGGAATGATACCATCTTGGATGGAAACCAGTGTCTGGGCACTGGGATGACATCCTCCCTAGTGGATTCAAATCACAATATTCGTATAGTAAGCACTGACCACTTTTGCTTCAATATTTGCGATGCCCCTGAGCAGATACAATTATTCTATTATCAGGAGGATGCCGTTAATCGCCTTGTATGATGCTACTTGTAACACTTATACCCTGAACGGAGACAGTTTAGGCTGTTATGCCTGGCGGCTTTATTGAAATAAGTTTTTCAACACTGCTAACAATAAAGTCAGTTATATCGTCAGCTACCTTATCGAATTTATTGTTTAGAGGTTGTCCGGAAACAAGTAAAAGGCTATAATATCTGAAATTTTAGTACGGGGTAAAGATGAGAAAAAAGTAT
>NZ_LYUY01000066.1:0-7850 GCF_001675785.1 Wolbachia endosymbiont of Nomada ferruginata | reverse complement strand
GGACAGCCGCAATAAAGTAGATAAGCCTAAACGCCATCATGTCTTTAGGAGAGTTTGCTAATGAAAGTTCTTAAGTTGACGCCATTGGCTGAACGGATACGGAATGACACCATCCTTTTTTTTGGATTCCAGACTGGAATGACACCTCTGGACACTTCCGTCGTAAAGGAACCAGTGTCAGCTACTCGGATGACACCTTTTTTCTACTTAGTTTGGGTTATGCAAGAAGTCTAATGAAGTGAAAATAAATTTATTTACCAAAATAGAGTTGCCTTGGTCTACAGATCTTAGTTTCTTTATCATTTATCATTTCATACCACTGAGTAACCCAACCAGTGGTTCTTGCAAGTGCAAAAATAGGCGTGAACATATTTGAGGGAATATCGATAGCATTCATTATTATACCTGAGTAAAAATCAACATTTGGATATAACTTACGCACAATAAAATATTCATCCTTTAAAGCTATTTCTTCAAGTTTTTTTGCAATTTTGAGCAATTCATTATTTTGTTCTAGTTTACTTAGAACCTCATGGCAAGCGTCTTTCAATATGCGCGCGCGCGGATCATAATTTTTATAAACACGATGTCCAAATCCCATCAATTTAAATGGATCTTTATCATCTTTAGCTTTTTCGATGAATTTATCTATATCTCCACTTTGCTCTATCTCTTTTAGCATATTTATAACTGCCTCATTAGCTCCACCATGTGCTGGTCCCCAAAGTGTAGCAACTCCTGCAGAGAGGCTTGCAAACAGATTAGAACCAGCCGATCCCACCAATCTGACAGCCGCCGTAGAAGCATTCTGTTCATGATCAGCATGGAGAGTAAATATTTTATCCAGAGCTTTTGCAAAAAGGGCGCTTTTATCATTATCAACAGCATCGCCAAATATCATCTTTAAGAAATTTTCACTGTAACTTAATTCATTGTTAGCATTTATGAATTCCTGATTGTTGATATGCCTATAAATCATTGCAACAATTGCAGGAAATTGTGCTATTGCAGAAATTCCAAAATCTAGATCTTCACCATTGATATTGTTGCCATGCTTTTCATGGTAAGATGCTGACAAACTTGCAAAACATGCAATTAAAATCGACATAGGGTGAGCAGTCTTTGGAAATGCTTTGATTACATTTGTAACTTGCTCTGATACTTTGGATAATTTTTGTATTTTGAGAAGAAATTTTTTGTGTTGCTCTGAACTGGGTAATTCACCATAGAGCAATAAATAAATCACAGCAGTAAAACTATTATTCTCTGCCAAATCAGCTATATCATGTCCCCTATATTTAAGAACTCCTTCATCTCCATCAATGAATGTAATTGTGGAAGAGCATGAAGCTGTAGAAACAAACCCCGGATCATAAGTGAATAATCCTGTCGTCTTATATAAATCCTTGATATTTAACACGTCAGGACCTATTGTTCCACTTAATACAGGTAGCTCGATTTTTAATCCATTACTTAGTTCTAATAGCACTTTTTTATCCATCACTTAAGCTACTTAAATTTTATACAGAATATACAAACTGAAGAGTATATATTAATACAGTTAACTTTACATTAACCGTATTAAGCGGTCATCAATGCTTTTACTTTTGCATTTAAGCGACTTATTTTACGCGCAGCAGTATTCCTATGAATAACACCTTTATTCACACACTTGTGTAAATTAGATTCAGCATTCCGAAATGCCAGAACAACATTTTCTTTGTCGCCAGACTTGATTATATCAACCAATTTTCTAATAGAGGTGCGAGTTTTACTTTTCCGCATCTTATTTATTAAAGTGCGCTTTGCTATTACCTTTATCATTTTTTTAGCACTCTTATGATTTGCCATATATTAATACCTAAAATACTGTACTTTTCTTTTAATTATAAAGTTTTTTTGTTAATTTGCAATATCAGTTTTTCCTATGGTTAATCTACTGCTTCTCTCTTCAATAATTTTTTCTAAACTTTGCAAGAATTCATTTTTGTTTAACCCAGGATATATTGGGGGCAATATTTCTATTACTGCCTTTCCGGGATTCTTTCTCAGAGAAAGTATGCTTTTTGGCCAAAACAAACCAGTGTTTAAAGCAACCGGTAACACAGGAACAGATAATACGCTATATAAAGCAGCAATACCTGGTTGATATTTTATATTTTGGTTTATAGTTGTTCTTGTACCTTCAGGAAATATTATTATGCTTCTATTTTCTTTTATACGCATTTTTGCTAGTTTGATTATATGGCGTATAGAACTGATACCATCTGAACGGTTAATAAAAATCATTTTCAGCGCTATAAGATGCAAACCAATGAATGGAATCCATTTCAATTCACGTTTTAAAATAAAAACCGCTTTTCTAAATAGTAGTATAAAAATAAATGTTTCAAATGGAGATTGGTGTTTAGATGCAATGATAAAAGGTTGCTTAGGGATGTTTTCCGTTCCCCTCACTTCATATTTAATGCCACATAATAAACGCAGCATGAATAATACAACTCTCACCGAACAGACGAGGAAAATGGTTATTACACACTCAGAAAAGAAAATTACAGGGAGAGTAATGAAAGTATAGAATACCTCCCATAATATAAGAAAGAAATTAAACAATAAACTTGAAATCACAAACTCACATAAATTTATTTAAATTTAACTTTATTACAAATTAAAAACAATAAATTTAATTATTGATCATCTGAGTAATAGGATGCGAATCAGCTAATTTGTCCTTTAACTTTTCGTTAGCAATATGAGTATATATTTGTGTTGTAGAAAGGTTAGTATGGCCAAGAACTTTCTGTATCAACACAATATTTGCTCCGCTATTTAGTAGATGGGTAGCAAAAGAATGCCTAATCACGTGTGGAGAGATTTTATTTTCATCAATATTGCATTTTCTTGCTAACTCCTTCATTAATTGACCGACCCTCTGCCTTGTAATTGGTTTATTAGGTTTATCACCTGGGAATAGCCAATCAGACTCCTTTCTGTTAGAGAGCAGATTGTCACGAACTGATAAATAATTTCTAAGGCTCTGCAATGCTTGTTCATTAAAAAGAATTTGCCTCTCTCTACCACTTTTTCCTTTTATTATTATATAGCATTCTTTGTTATTACTGTTTATTAAATGCGACACTTCACATAATTTCATACTAATTAGTTCAGAAACACGCATTCCAGAAGAGTAAAGGATATCTAAAATCGCACATAGCCTTTTACTGCTTATCTCTTTATTCGATTCGCTTGCTGATTTTCTCACTGCGTCCATTAGCAAAAATATTTCTTCGACACTTAAATACTTAGGCAAAGGACGAGAAACTTTTGGATTCTTTAATTCAGCATCATTAGCCGGCGCTGGATTAAAATCTATTATTCCGTCATTAAATAGACACTTGTAAAAATTTTTCATAGCGGATATTTTTCTTGATATAGAGCTACTTTTATATTTTTCTTGTGTACATAAAGATTTCACATAATCTTTAATATTGGTTTTGTTTACACCAACCAAGGTAGTGCCGCTTTCCAATAAAAATTCTTCAAACTGGTGTAAATCCGAACGATAACTTTCCAGAGTATTTTGTGTAGCGGACCTCTCTGAAGCTAAAGCATCTATGTAATATGTTATGTAAAGATTTTCTTTTTTATTTTGCGACTGTTTATTTTTCATTATCAGCTCCTATATTTATTTCTTTGGCTATAATTTGATTAGAAGTGTTCCCTGTGTTTCTTATGAGAAAATATGAGACAAATAAAGCATTTATCAATAGAGTGAACATCACAAACTTTTGCTTTAACCTTTTTCTTAAATTTAATCTTACTCTTATCATAGTTAAATTATAACGTTAAATCTATAAAAAACACCTTATAAAGTGAGCTCTACTATAAATATAGAATACTTCTTAGCTGTATCTATCTATATTTATTATAACATAACATTGATTATGATTCTAACATGGACAGATAGAGATTTCAATTACGTTAGTGTTATGGGTGTTAATAAATTTTTAATATACACCTTTACAAAAGAAGAAATCAAATGGCATCTTTTTTTAATAAAGTGCTAATAAAAGGAACGGTCACATTCGACCCTATAGATTCATTATCTATCTTCTCTATAATTTTATCAATGCTATAGAAAGAACGTTCTATTCTTGCTAAAATATAATTAATCACTTTTAAATCAATTTTTAACTGTTTATCTGAAAATCGTTTTATTAGCATAATTCTTAATAATTCCTCGCTTGCAGGCAAAATTTTTACGCTGATAGTTGATAATATTCGAGAACTTAAATCTCTTAGTTTGAAGTTAAGCTTTTTTGGTGAAATTGAAGAAGTGATTAGCAGCCTCTTGTCACTTTCTTTCATGTAATTGTAACAATGTAATAACATTGCTTCATCTTTAATGTTTTGTACGTCTTCTAAAATAAAAGCATCGCTATACCTAATCTCGCTTACGAAGTTATTCACATTGATAAAAATTGCATCGTTTATTGATTGCCAAATATGAGCAAGATGAGTTTTACCGGAGCTTTTAGGTCCAAAAAGAATCAGACATTTCCAAGATAAATCATTAACTACCGAATTATACACGTGCTTATTTTCATCTAAGACGATGTAATTTTGCCGACTATAATCATCTTGATTGTTGTTAAATAAATTTAATTGCACGTTGAACCTCTTACGTAACCTCTTTCTGGTAGTAATTTTTGCGCAGAAATTTACTTACGCTCCTCAAATATCTCAGGTATTCTGGGCTCATTTCTCCTCTTACCATAAATTGATTATGCAAAAGGTCTGTTAGCCGTTTTTATAAAGCTCACTTTTAAAATATTTATTGATTGCATATTCTACTGATACATTGAACATTGCTATTATTGGAATAAAAAGTAATATACCTGTAAATCCAAAATATGAAGCGCATATAGTAATTCCCAGAATAATTACAGTTGGATGTATATGAACTTTTTTTCCTATTAATAAAGGAACTAATATGTTTGAATCTATTAATTGTCCAACACCAAATAATAGCAAAACAGCAGCACTTTCAAACCATCCACTAAATTGAGTGATAGCGCTCAAGAACCCAATAATGGTATATAATAGTGGCCCTACGTAAGGTATGAATGTTAATATTCCTGATAAAATTCCAATAACAATAGAGTGTTTCAATCCGATTATGCTCAGGCTCACAGAGTAAAAGACCATCATGACAATACATACATTTACCTGCCCCTTTAGATAATTAGATATAATGAAATCCACTTTGGAAAAATAATTTGCAACTTTTTCTCTATAAGGAATAGGAATTAATTTATTAGCTTTTTCTATAATTAAAGGCCAATCACGTAATATATAGAAAAACACTACAGGAGTAATCACCATTAATGATACTGTGTGAATCAAGCTAAAGCTTGAACTTAACACTTGGATTATAAAGTTACTAGCAATATCAAGAGCATTCATGAAATAAGATACATAGTTGCTGTAATTTTCTGCTAGATTTTTAGATAAGTGATCAAATAAGCTATCCTCGATTTTTATATTAAGAAATTCTAATACAGAGGGGATTACTTTAAGCTTTAATGAAGGCACTTTACTCACTAAGAAATTTAATATTGAAGTAATTTGAACATATATAATAGGTAAAACAAATGTTATAACTAGTATAAAAGCTATTAATAAAACAAGTATTATAAAAATTACAGAACATGAACGCGGTATTCTATACTTTTCAAATTTGACTACTAGCGGATTAAACAAATATGCAATAACAATAGATATTAAACATGGAAAAATCATAGGACGCATCAGGAATAACATCCCTATTATAAAAAGCAGTGTAAAACAAATAGTTATATGACGTTTTTGCATGCTTTTAGCATAGTCAATTTACTGAAAAATATACAGTTTATTGTAAATACTATCTATTCATTGTTTTATCAATTTTATTAAGTATTAGATCAGTCAAATTTTTACCCAATTCTTGACTGAATAAAACTTCGTTATGTGGATCATCTTCACACCTTTTCGAATTAACAGTCTTGATCAATTTTCCACGTAGCAATACATCATTTTCTATTGCGTGCACCAATTGTGCAGGTTGTGGTATTAAGTGATCTCCTTTGCTATTAATAACTATTATTGGCATATTCAATTTTCCCTCATCTTGCAACTTTCGTATATCGTTCACTAAATCAAAATCTAGATCTAAAGCCTTTAGCAATTTTTTAAAAATGGATGGGGGCAACATACTTAAAATTTTTGCTTGAGGGATCGGAAAATGCTCTATTGCTGTATGAAAAGAGCTGAAAGTGCTAGTAAAAATAACACCTCCAAGTTTAACGTTTTTGTCTGCAAAGTGCTTCAAAACTGCCGATGTAACTGCTCCTCCAAAGGAATGGCCAAAAAGTATAATGTTTTCAGGCCTCACATCCTTGTCCATTAATTCATTGATTTTTTCTATCGAGGGCTTAAGCAAACTTTGATCTCTATTTATAAAGGGAATAACAATAAGCATTACGGATAAAAAAATGCAAATTAAAGCAGCTAAGCTTGCTAAACCAACTACTCCAGCTGTTATGGGGCTTATAAGTAGTAATATTGCAATGGGCACTGGTACAGATGCCACGAGGAACAAAAAGCTAACTGCAGCATAAGTTATGTAGTTCTGAAATGCGCTTGGATATTTATGTGCATGGCTATTATTCAATACTTTTAAATCTTGTACATAATTGTAAGCACTTTTATAGTTATCCCCTATTCCATGAAAGAATATAAGGTGTATCTCATTTTCTTTATTACACTTAGTAATGTGCATTCTAGCATCGTATTATATCTTCATTAAGATAATACACTCTTTTTTTAAAACTGTAAATAACCTGTTACTATACACTTACGCTGAAAATGATAAATATGCACACTAACAGACTTAAGAAATACAAAATAGCAGCATTAATAGTTGCAGCGGGAGTAGGCAGTAGATGCAATTCTACGCTTCCTAAGCAATATATAAAACTGGCAGGTAAATCTGTTTTATTTCATACAATTAGAAAATTTTTAGCTAACCAATATATAGATTATATAAGAATAGCAATTAATAGAGACCATGAAAGTTTTTATAGGGAAGCGATGGAGCTCTTGTACAACCATTACTTAAGTGAAAAATCAGCGGTACACTCCTTCCAGCGCGTGACGCTGAAATCTAGAAAAAAAGAAACAAGTAGTCAAGCTACTTGGATGACAGGAGGTGTAGACACTAAATTACTAAGTCCAATATACGGAGGAGAAAGCAGGCAAAATTCAGTTAAACTAGGGCTTGAAAGCTTACAAAAAGTTAACCCAGATTTTGTAATTATACACGATGCTTGTAGACCTTTTGTGTCAAATGTTCTGATAGATAACTTGGTTGAATCTATGATTAATGATCAATATATAGGAGTAGTTCCAGCAATAGATGTTGAAGATACTATGTCATTGGTGAGTAATAATTTTGTTGAATCTACGATTTCAAGAGGAAAACTCAGAGCCATACAAACTCCTCAAATTTTTAACTTTAAAGAACTATTATCATGTCACCAATCAACCAAAGAATTTACTGATGATTCATCACTAATGATAGAGCATAAAAAACATGTTGCGATTATTAAAGGTGAAAAAAGCAATTTTAAGTTAACCACAAAAGAGGATATCAATATGGCAAAACTCCTTTTTGAAGAGCCAAAATTTCGTGTCGGCACTGGTTATGACATACACAGATTTATAAAAATTCAAGATAGCACTAAGTGCCTTATAAAGATTTGCAGTGTAGAAATTGAGCACAACATGGTAATAGGAGCACATTCAGATGG
>NZ_LYUY01000065.1:0-7890 GCF_001675785.1 Wolbachia endosymbiont of Nomada ferruginata | reverse complement strand
TTTGGGTAATTTAATGGTAAAAATTTTAGAGAGAAATTTTATACACAATCTCTGACATTTTTCCTTAAGTTGACGCCATTGCCTGAACACTTACCTAATGATGAAGCTATCGAAAACATAGCAAAGAGACTTCAAAAATCTATAGACGATGCAAAAAAGCACAAGGTCATGTTTAGTGTTGATGTATTCCAAGGAGAAAAAAGTCATCAATAATAGATTATTCGATACTGATCTTATACCACCTCATGGAGCAAGATAAAAATGTTACTGAGACTGGAAAAGAAAAACTACGGCCTCTTATGTTAGAAATGTTTAATCTAGTTTCAACAGGCACTGATGTGAGCCAAGAAGTTCGGAGATTATTGCCAGAAGATATACTGAAAGAACGCGGCGAATATTTGTCACGTCTAAAACAAATTGTAAGTGATAGTATTGAAAATGACAAAAAAAAAGAAATTGTAGTAGAAAGAGATAATAAATTTTATTATGTACAGTGTCCAGAAAAAAAGTGTGATCACTCCTGCAAAATTTATGAACTCCCCGGAATTTAAGGACTTAGAATATGGTGCATTGCGAATAGGAGAAGGAGATAATCTAATCTGAATAAAAAGCTGGCAATATCATGATATGCAAGGCAAAGTAAAAATGACCTTTAGGGTAGGCGATGAAAAGATCGAAATGATTTTATCTTCTGAAAAAGCTGAAAGTTTTGGTAAAATAATGGTACATATGGATGACAAAAGTTGTGAAATCTTCTCAAAGTACCTAAAAGAGCTAGAAAAAGAACCTCGTATAAGCAAGGTTGTTGAAGCTGCTAAAAGTTTTGCACAAACGAAAAGCAGTGCAGTTAGTCCACCTCTTTCTAATATGAAAAGTGTTGACACATCGCAACATTTTCAAAGTAGTGACCATGAATCACCAGAGCATTAACAATTATCATACATACATTGTTGCATATAGCAATAGTGTATGTGTATAGTTAGTAGGGTTTGTAAACTTAATAAAGTCTACAACTAATTTGAAAACTACTTTATTGTATGCAAGACTTTAAAATACTAGAAAATCTAAAAACCAAAGCACTAGAAGCTGAAAAAGGAGGCGGTTCTGACAGGATTACCAAACAACATGAAAAAGGGAAATTAACTGCTAGAGAAAGGCTCAGTATATTGCTCGATGAAAGTTCTTTTGCAGAATACGATAAATTCGTAAAACATCATGCAAATGATTTTGGCATGCAAAATGCTAATTTTTTAGGTGATGGGGTAGTGATTGGTCATGGTACTATTTATGGCAGAAAAGTTTTTGTTTATTCTCAGGATTTTACTGTCTTTGGTGGTTCACTTGGTGCGTCACATGCAAAAAAAATATGCAAAATTATGGATATGGCAATTAATGCCAGAGTTCCAATTATCGGACTAAATGATTCTGGTGGAGCCAGAATTCAGGAAGGAGTAAATTCTCTTGCTGGTTATGGAGAAATTTTTCAAAGAAACGTAAATGCATCGGGTGTTATACCACAAATTTCTTTAATTATGGGCCCATGTGCAGGAGGTGCAGTTTATTCCCCAGCATTAACTGACTTTACTTTCATGGTGAAAAACAGTTCATATATGTTTATAACCGGGCCAGATGTAGTAAAAAAGGTTACCTACGAAGATGTAAGTTTCGAAGACCTCGGTGGAGCAAAAATTCATACAAGCAAAACAGGAGTAGCGGATTTTGCATTCAATAATGATGTTGAAATGCTGCTAAAAATGCGTGAATTCTTTACTTTCTTACCAGCAAATAATCAAGAATCACCGAAACCTAAATCAACCTGTGATTCAGTTAATGATATTGATGAATCTTTAAATACTCTGATTCCTAGCAATCCTAATACTCCTTATGATATGTATGAACTTATTGAAAAAGTTTGTGATGGAAGGAAATTTTTTGAGTTAAAACCTGATTTTGCTCGTAATATCATAACTGGTTTTGGTAGAATTGGAGGAAACACTGTTGGTATTGTTGCAAATCAACCTATGCACCTTGCAGGATGTTTGGATATTGATTCTTCAAGAAAAGCTGCGAGGTTTGTAAGGTTTTGTGACGCATTTAACATTCCGATCATCACACTTATTGATGTTCCAGGATTTTTGCCGGGTACAAATCAAGAATACAATAATATAATACAACACGGAGCGAAACTGCTTTACGCTTACGCTGAAGCGACCGTGCCGAAAATTAGCCTTATCACTAGAAAAGCGTATGGTGGTGCATACATTGTTATGAATTCGAAACATCTAAAAGGTGATATAAATTATGCCTGGCCAACTGCTGAAATAGCTGTGATGGGCCCTGAAAGTGCAGTTGAGATTATATTTCGACACGAAAAAGATCAGCAAACGTTAATTAAAGAATATAAAGAAAAATTTGCTAACCCATTTTTTGCTGCATCATATGGATACATTGATGACATTATAGTGCCAAGTAAAACAAGGTATCACTTTTGTAAAGCATTAGAGCTACTCAAAAACAAGAAGGTAGAAAGGATATGGAAAAAGCATGACAACTTACCTCTGTAACTTTCTTCTAAGCCTTGCTTGCAAGTTATGCGATATTATAAGAGTGTGCCGTTACCAAGACTCGAACTTGGGACCTCGTCATTACCAATGACGTACTCTACCACCTGAGCTACAACGGCAAGTTTATATATTATGATAATGAATAACACAAAAAAGAATAAGGAAAAAGAAGAGGAGAAAAAAAGATTAGCGAAAGCTTTAAAGCAAAATATTTTGAAAAGAAAAAAGCAGCAACAGAGTAGACAGAGAACCCTTTCAAAACTCGTTTGTGGTGAGGAATTTTTAGGAGAAAGCACCGCAGAATACTCGAATGTATTTGAGAACGACAAAATTACCATCAGAAACTTAAGTTTTGAAGGAGGTATCATGCCAGAACTACCGGAAGTGGAAGTAATCTCTAATTTTTTGCTTGATAAAATTAAAAACAAGCAAATCAGTAATGTTATAGTGAATAATTGGAATTTACGTGCCCCAATAACAAAAAATATTGATGATATGCTAAAGGGCAAAGTCATACGCAACATCAAGCGTAGAGGTAAGTATACCATCTGGAATACAGATGGTAGTGTGGCTGTAATCATACATCTTGGCATGAGCGGAAAGCTTATATATGCTGACCACGATCAAATGCGGAATAAGCACGATCACGTGGTATTTTTATTTTCTGACAATACTTCAATAATTTTTAATGACCCAAGAAGATTTGGATTAGTTATCATTTTAAATAAAGAACAAGAAACGGATTTTTTTAGCGATTTTGGAATAGAGCCCCTCACGGATGAATTCAGTGGAGACTATTTACAGGAGTTGCTGAAAAACAAAAAAGTGAATATCAAATCAGCGTTAATGGACAATAAATCAATAGTTGGCGTAGGCAACATATATGCTTCTGAGAGCTTGTTTAGAGCCCGTATATCACCACTCAGGTCAGCAAAAAACTTGACCTATAGAGAGTGCGAAAAACTTGCTGCTGAAATAAAAAATACTCTGAGTGATGCAATTGCTGCAGGCGGTTCAACACTGAAAGATTATGCACAGCCATCTGGATCTGCTGGATACTTTCAAAATAACTTTTACGTATATGGTAAAGTTCAAAAACCTTGCAAGATTTGCAATAATATCATAACACTTATACGACAAAATGGCCGTAGCACTTATTTTTGCAACGCGTGCCAGAATTAAGATTTTATTTTTTGATATGATATTTTCACTTGAAAAAGATCCATTTGATTTGTTTTCAAAGTGGTACAAAGCAGTACTTAATTCTCCGTGTGAACAACCAACTGCAATGACGCTAGCAACTTGTAGCAAAGACTGTATTCCATCTGCAAGAGTGGTATTACTAAAGGAATATAGCAAAGAAGGTTTTGTGTTTTTCACTAACGTAAACAGTAAAAAAGGGAAAGAATTGACTGAGAACCCCAAAGCTGCGTTAGTGTTTCATTGGATAGAATTTGCTAGGCAAGTGCGAATTGAAGGAGAGGTTAAACTTCTAAACGATGAAAGAACTGACAAATACTTCTCTTCTCGAGCGCTGGGTAGTCAAATTAGCGCATGGTGCTCAAAACAATCGAGCATTCTGAAAGATTGGCAGGATTTTGAGCAAGCTATAAAATTGAAGGAAAAAGAATTTCACAATACACAAGTTTCTCGTCCTGATTTTTGGGTGGGATTTTGCGTAATCCCAAAAGTAATTGAATTCTGGCAAGAAGGTGAATATAGGAAGCATATTAGATTTAGATACACCCTTGTTGAGGGAAGCGATTGGAAAGTGGAACAATTATATCCCTAGCTACATTCGTTATTGCAGACCCTTCTTAATTTACCATTGAGAATTGGATGACACCCTACTAATCCGAATTCTGGATTAAGGATAAAAAAGAGCAAAAATATCAATAACTTATAATTTTATAGCTAAAGTGACTTAGGTTTACCGATAATTTGAAAAACAACAAATTCGTCATTCCGCTACTTGTTAGCGGAATCTATGCTGAGATACCGCGGCGGTATGACATAGGGAAACCTTTCTTGGGTTAGCTATAGAAGGTTAAGAATTTTTCATTGGACAGGCTTCTTATACTTTTGGTGAGGTTAAATTTTGAAGTGAAAATTTTAATAAACAGTAAATAAACAAGTTTATCAAAAAAAGAGTTAAATGTTAGGGTTTTCAGCATTCCGGACAATTTAAAATCAACCTGGGATGGAGGAAGTTAGTGGCGGTCACATACTCTTTCATCACAATGATAAAGAAGCTTACCTTTATCTCTGACGTATTTTAAAGGAATTTTGGGATTATTGATGTCTTTACCACCAGTATCATGCCATTTCTTTTCCCATGTAATATAATATGGTTCAAGGTCTTGCGGCGTTAATTTATATATTTCTTTTAGCTCTATTCCTTCATAAATAGCAAATATCCAATCCACCTTTCGGTATTTTGCAATTATTGTAGGATTCATATGATGATGAGTAGAAAAGCTTTTTGTAAGAAGAGCATTTACTGATTTAAGCTCATATTCATTACCATACTCATCAATGGCATCATTTCCCTCGCGTGCTGGAAGAATAGTGAGTCCAGTTAGTAATAAGACTTGTAGGATTTTTCCGCCGTTGTCCTGAAAGATATCATTTATACCATGCTTAACAGCAAACTATTGATACTTCCGTATATGAGGAAATATATCTTTCAGACATTTTCTGTCTTGATCCTGATCTAGAAGTGCAGTAGGTTCAACACCAAGGGCATCTGCTATGCGCTCAACATTATCTATAGAGATATTTCTCTCACCACGTTCAACGGAGCCTATATATGTTCTGTGTAATTCACATAAATCAGCAAGAGTTTCTTGGGAAAGCCCTTTTATATTTCTTATTCTTCGTATATTCTGGGAAAGAAGTAACCGCAGAGGTTGTTTTTTTATTTTTGTCATCTTTGTAAGATAATAGTTGACAATTATAAGTCTACAGACTATAAGTATCTTCCATATGGTACATATATTGGAAAAATTTAAATTTAATAATAAACCTACATATACTACAGATAGGGGAGCTGCATATTGTGGAGACTCTCTTAACCTATTGCCGCAATTACCAGACAATAGCTTAGATCTTGTATAGCTCTTTCCATAAAAGTCCGGATGTGATAGGATAAGGATAGATGATGATAAGGAGGTTGAATGCCAGCAGCATATAGTTATGATTTAAGAAAAAAAGCAATGGAAGCGCTAGACGAAGGAGAAAGCAGAGAAACAGTGGCAGCAAGATTTAAGATTGGATGAACTACTTTATGGGAGTGGCAGCAAAGAAGAAAAGAAACAGGAGACTTTCAATCAAAAAAACTTGGAAATGGGGGTTACAATCACAAAATTACCGACTGGGATACCTTTGCCAAATTTGCCAGAGAACACGGAGGAAAGACTCTATCGGAAATGGCTAAACTTTGGAACAACGTTAGTATCCAAACGATCTATCGAGCCCTTAAAAAAATTGGATTTACGCGCAAAAAAAGACATATGGATACAAGGAAAGAAACGAAGAAAAACGTGCTGAATTTTTGAAAATTATAGCGACAAAAGAACCTAAAAACTTAGTGTATATAGATGAGTATGGCATTGATAACACCGAAGACTACCCCTACGGATATTGCCAGAAAGGACAGCGGTTTTATGCCTTAAAATCTGGAAAGAAAACTCAACGAATCAGTATGGTTGCAGCCTTAAGTGGAAGAAAGATAGTTGTTCCGTTAACCTTTGAAGGCCACTGTAATATGGATGTTTTTAATGGATGGTTTGAGCAATTTTTGACACCGATCTTGGAACCTGGACAGACTGTCATTCTTGACAATGCTACTTTTCATAAGTCTGATAAGATTATCGAGCTTGCTAAAGGGGTTGGTGCAGAAATTTTGTATCTGCCGCCTTATTCTCCAGATTTCAACAAAATTGAGCATCATTGGTTTGCTATAAAAAACAGAGCCAGGAAAAACATTCCTCTATTCGAATCCTTTCGTCGTGCTGTTGATTCTGCCTTCCTATGACCTGTTCGGACTATTATGAGAAATGCTATACGTTGTTAAATGCAGGGCTTGGTGTTTGTGCTAAATCTGACATTTGTAATTGCATCATTATCTTCTCGGCTACTTTCTGTTCCTCTTTTAATATTTTTCTTTCCTCCTCAGCAGCAGCTCTTGCCTGTTTTATTTCTGCAATTACATGAGACCTCAATTCGTTGATAGCCACATCATCAAATTTTAAGTCATCTTTTGCAGATTCATTTTCTTTTTGTTCACGCTTAATAAAGTTTTTGTTTAATCTATTAAATTCATCATTTAACTTCGACAACTTATCAAATTCTTCCTTACCAATAGATTGCTTACTCTTTAACTCTTCTTTGAGGCTTCTGTATTCATTGCAAATACCCTTAATTTTTTCTTTATAGTCTGTATTTAAAACTAGAAAAGTATATTGTTGCTCTAAAGATTCTTCCGCAGCCTGATTACATCTGATCTTCCTAGATATATTGAATAAATCTTCTGCTTCATCATACAATAAACTAATAGCTTTTACTCTTGCCTGCACTTCCTCTCCAGCTTGTATCGCTTTTTCAAGGCGTATTTTGGCTTCTTTTACCTCTCTCTTAAAAAAAATACTCCATTTTTGTTTTGCGGCAGGTCTTTCATTCATCCTGAAATTAGTACATACAATTTCGCAGCAGGTCTTTTTTCATCACGCTTCCGATAATTTTTATTTTGTCCTACTTTACTCTGATTAGATTTAAGTAAATGATACAAGAAGTACCACTTACCTAAAACTTTTGAGACTTGCAGCATCTTTCGTTTGCAGGACTAGCAGAAGGCTCTACTTACATGATATTGCATCCGGTTTTATTGCACTTACAACTGTAGGAGCGCCGAAAAACACAGCAGTAAACGTACCCAATGCAAAAAGCGCAGGCCACGGCATTCTGCCGAATATTGCAAGCAAAGCCGCACCTATTATCACTATCGTGATCATCGGTCCACCTAGTTTGCGAGCGTACTCCATTATTTTACATATTACGTCTGCTGTTGTGTCCAGTCTAGCTCCAGTTCCATCTACAGCTACAGCTTCAAACGCAAAAGAGAGAACTAATACATACGCTCAACTTGTCCATTTGTCCAAGGATGGCTAACTTTTGTTAGACGATGCTCAATATTATTTTCTTCACAAACACTATCGAATATGTGTTGAAAAGCGTTCTTAAGGTGCTTCTGATTGGTAAACTGTATACCGTTATCTGTCAAAATAGTGTGGATTTTATATGGTAAAATTTTAATCAAATTACGTAA
>NZ_LYUY01000201.1:0-398 GCF_001675785.1 Wolbachia endosymbiont of Nomada ferruginata | reverse complement strand
AACGTACCGATGATTATTTATCTAGTCTTGAAGAAAAACTTCATGAAGGCATCCAAATCGGCCATCAAAAAGGTAAAATTGAAGGTAAAATTGAAGTTGCAAAAAACTCACTCAAGGCCGGTGTTTCTATAGATGTTATAGCTCAAATTACTGGTCTCTCTCATTCTGAAATTTCACAACTCAAAGAAAAAACATAATACTCCTACTTATTCACTTTAACATTTATGAAAACCTTTTCTAAGTTAGACATATCCCCTAATTAAGAATCTAGTGAACTGTCTAAAATGGTTATAAAGATTGAACATAGAATTATATAAATTACTATCATAACGTTACCCAAACTTCTATATCAAAGCTACGTGCTGTAAGTTCAATATGGAAAACACATTAACCACTTA
>NZ_LYUY01000064.1:0-7969 GCF_001675785.1 Wolbachia endosymbiont of Nomada ferruginata | reverse complement strand
TGTTGGATACTTTTTTCTCATCTTTACCCCGTACTAAAATTTCAGATATTATAGCCTTTTACTTGTTTCCGGACAACCTCTTAGTTTAGAAGCAGATTTAGAACATCAAATCAGAAAACCATTAAACAAGATGCAAAAAACGATCAAAGCTACATTGGCTGAGAAATTAGGATTAAGTATTGAACGTAATGATGTAATACAAACACTTGGTTGGCAAAGATCATCACATGGTTATCGGATTAACCCTTTTACTTTGACTATAAAAAAATACTAAAAAATTCTCTTACGTAGTACAATTTATACTTATAATATACTATGATATAACCATAGTATATTTATATATATAAGGTAATTTGCCAATCTGCCAACTTGCTGAAACCAGCCTGAGAAGAGCGCTTTTGGCTACTCCTTCTAGTTGGCAACTTTTTGCCATCTTGCCAATCTGACGTTTGTACAAAACTATATAAGATATTGATTTTCTTGTATTTTTACTAAATTCAGAATGGCAGATTGGCAAATTCTTCAGTTTGCCAATCTGCCATTCTGCCAATCTAATTTGGTAAGATCACGCATAACCCAAATATCTGGGTTTTCAACAGGCAGAGTTACTCCATTGTTTGACGAGAGATAATAATCTGGTTTTACTAATCTATATTGATTTTCAGCAATCTTCAGCTCCATGTCTCTTACACACAAGTAACCATACTTTGACCTTGTACTTGATCTTACAGCCTTTTTAAAGAATTTTATATAACCTATGGTTGCAAGATGGCTGATTCTTTCACGAATGCTACGTTCACTACCAAGTCCCAACTTTCCTTCAAAGCATTTTGCAAAGCTCGCTGCAGTATACACTTCTCCTTTATATGCTTCATTGGCAATTAATTCTAAAATTATATCATGTCTTCTCAAGCGCTCTAAATCCAGTTTATTATTATAATCATCCCTTACTACCCTTTCTGAATTAAAATTTGTATCATATTGCAAAAACGATCCATTTTGCCAACAAAATGAAATCTTATTTTCTTCTGATGCAGAATAATTAGATTTCATTCGGCAAAGAACACGATCATTACCAGTCTTTTCTGGTCTTGACAAATACCATCTAGATCGAACAGAATTATTCCATGCTGTTGAACCTCCTGTGCCAGTTTTGCGTATTATTCCAGAATCCGAAGGATGTGCACATAACAAAACAGCCCCTTTAATTATCTGTGCTATTCTGCCACAACAGTTTTGTATAAATTGTCTCACATGAGAGCGATCATTTTCGTTACCTCCAAACAAATCTGCTGCTGTATCCAGAACTACAAGTTTTGGCTGAAATGATTTAATATCTTCAAGTAATTCCTGAAAGTAAGTAGTTAATTGTCCTGTACTTTTACTATTGAATACCATCAGTAAATTATCTTCTCCTGTACGAGATGATAAACAAATGTTGTTAAGAAAATCAGGAGACTTCATATCAAGCTGATATAATTTATTTATTGCACATTGTCTACGCCAAAGCTCTTCTGTGTCGTCTTCGCAAAATACACCATATGTCTTGATTTTCTCAATTGCTATCCCTAGCCAAGATTTACCAGTACTAGCAGCAGTCATTAATTGCTGAGCAAGGAGAGATTTTCCAACACCACCATCACCGTAAAGAGCTGTAACACTACCAACAGGAAGCCAATCCTTTACAATCCATTCCCTTTCTGGAGCAATATTAGTCCAAGCTCTAGTATCTATTCTGAGTGGCTTTCTATGATAAGGACTATTTGTGCTAAGGATAAATTCTTCAATATTTATTCCCTCTAACACACAATCAGCAGCATCCCAACTCCTTGGTTTATCTGGTGGAATCTTAAGCGTAGCAAGTGATGCAACACCAAGTTCTAAAAGTTTCTTTTCAGCGTTTTTGGCATATTTATTACCTGCTTCATCATTGTCTGGCCAAATGATAATTTGTTTACCTTTTAGCGGAGTCCAATCTGTTCTATCAATAGGCGCATTTGCTCCAAACATCGCAGTTGTAGCTGTAATTCCTTTCTCTATAAGTGCTTCTGCGCATTTTTCTCCTTCAACCAGAATAACCTTATTGGACTTTAAAATACCTGGAATGTTGTAGAGTGGCCTTATCTCTGGCTCTTTGAATCTTTGTTTTTTAACATCAAATGGTTTAAACTGTTTTTTCTCTAAAGGAGGATCATAACGGTAGACTATTACAATCAATTGGTTATTTTCATCGTAGTAGTTCCAACTACAAGTCAGATATTGTTCTAGATCTCTAATATTATTTTTTTCTTTGATGCCAAGCCATTCACTTATTGAGAGCATTACTTCAGGAAATTCTGTTTTCGCATTCTTCCCGTGTACTGTTGCCCAAAGGTCGATAATGTCACCACCTTCTCCCGTTGCAAAATCTTTCCATAATCCAGCTTTTTCGCCTGTTAACTCTATTACAGTACTTTTGCCTTTGTTACCCTGTACATCACCTACATAAAACTTATCACCACGAAATGTCCCTCTTGGTAACAGATGAAAAAGACAAGATCTGATGTTTTGCAAAATCTGAGTTTTTAGCTCTACCATGCTGTCCGTTTTTGCAGACAAATTAAGCCGTAGCTATAACTTTAGAGTTCTGCCAACGCCCATTTACTCTGCTAATGAATTTTGCTGGTATTGATTTACCGTTTCTTAGCTCATATACTACTTGCAAGACATTTGCACGTTTATTTGGTTGAAACATTACCATACCAGATGTATAAAAGCTTCTTAAAGCATTAGCACCAATTAAAGCTTGAAAAGGACTTTTTGCTAATGTAGCTGTGGATACTTTTCTGGTATGACGTGTAATAATTATTCCAGCCATAGGATTAATTATAGAACGTAATTTTTCTATTCTGCTTTGCAGACCGGAAAATATATTTTCATAGTCAAGGGAATCCAAAACGATAAGGTCTATCGTTTTAAATTTTTCTCCTATAATCTCTTTTATTCTCTCTATACCTTCATCGTTTAAAGTTAATCTCATCTTTGTAGTAACAATCAAGTTTTCTTCTGCTAGATTTGGCAGCCTTTGATTAGTTATGATTTGTTGTATGCGTTCCCTGATGTAATTGTACTCCATCTCATTTTGCAGATAGATTATTTTTAGTGGCCTTGCTGACTTCATCTTAAGAAACGATACTCCTGCTGCAAGATGTGCAAGCAAAGAGAGAAGAAAATAACTTTTGCCAACCTTTGGAGTACCACCAATGACTAAAAGACCACCTGGAGTGAGAATTCGTGGAGCTATTATGTCTTCTGGTATTGGTGATTGATCACTCAAGTACTGCTTTACAGAAAATATTTTTTCTGCTCTCTCCCTTTTTTCTCCACTCTTTGATTTCTTATTGAGCCACTTCCTAGCAGAATCTATATCACCTTTAATTAAAACCCAAAGATCAATAATATCACCACTAGTCCCTTCAGTAAAATTACGCCAATCACCAGCTTCCTTACCTACTATTTTAACTGTAATTGTATTTCCATTTAAGTTTCCAATATAAGTTTTATCTCGGTAAAATTCACCATTTGGAAGTAGGTAAGAAACACACTCTTTGATATTATCAATTAATAATGCTTTTATCTTTTCTTGCTTTTTAGACATAAAACTCCCATACATACTTTTCATACGTTTAAAGTTGAGATTAGCTAGCTCACAAACAGTTTCAAAAGATTTTGAATTCAGCCAATTAATTGCTTCTTCTCTTAGCTTTGGGGTTTTTCCTACTGCGTCCTGAATACCTCTAGTAACGACAGCAGACCAAAGCTTTTCCTCGTCGTACTTCAAAATGGTACTCTGTCAATTTCATAATTTTTACGGTATTCTGGAGTAATTACCGAAGCAATTTTGTTCTTCTCTCCATATTCATCAGTTATAACACCTACCTTTACTGTAAACTCCAACCCATTTAATTCTGCAACTGAATTTAGCTTACGAGCAAGGATTGCACTTTCTGAGTTATCATGTGGATGAATGTCACGTGCCGATTCCAAGATACTGCGAAGCATAGAGCGACCCATTTCTCCCCAAGTATCTTCTGCTTTACTACTTTTAATACCAATTATCTGATAAATCTTGTGCTTTGCGTATAGACCTTCAATAACGGTAAATTCTGTATTTAAATAAATGCTACCAGTAGTGGGGCTTTTAGTAAACCAGTGTTCATGACCTCCAGGCTTGATTGTCATTTTTACCTTTACTATTGTACCTTTTGGTATCAATCTACTTTGCGGTTTTACAGTGTTAAAGTCAGTTAACAGGTCTTCTAACATATATCATTCTCCATGTTTAAATTTTAAAACTTGCTTTTAATCTTTGTAAGCAGCTTCCCCAAGTGTGGTTCTTCAAGCATACTCAGGCGTCCACTACGATCCTTAGCTGGGTATCCCCAAGGATTTAGAGTATGGCAAACAAAAGAGCGTTTCTCCGTTCCATCATCTCTCTTGATTCCAACCATACTGATTACTTCATCAACTATTCCAGGAATTTCACTAGCAGTTTTAGCCCCTTCGCATTGAGGTAGCCAAATTGGACGATTGAAATCATCGAGATATTGACCTAAAGTGCCAACTATGATGATGTCTTTGTCTCTGATGTGTTGAAATTGATTGAGCCAAGCCATCATTTCCTGAGCAAGTAATCCATAGGCAGCTCTCATATCCTGCTTTCCTGATCTCTCAGAAAAAGCTTCAGGTTGCATTTTTGCCCATAATAGACATAAACGTGAAGCAACGGTTATACTATCTACAAAGATGCATCGGTATTTAGAAAACTCAGAAAAAAGATCTTTGTACTTACGAGATACATGTTCATGGTGTCTTTGGCTATATGCTTGATCAGACTTCAGCGCAGGATTAGACCCCCCTATAAGACAAGCAATATCTCTAGCTTCATTCCAAGTGCGAAGGCTAATTGAATCTCCTTGCCAGTCTTGAACGGCAAGAAGCCCTGCTTCAAAATCAAGGCAAAGTGTTGGTTCATCTACGGTCTTTAGGAGACTTGTTTTACCAATACCATAAGGGCCAAAGATGACCATTTTTACAGTTGATATTGTTTGCAATCTTTCATTATTATTCAAAATTGTAAGAACCATTATTTATCCATGCTACGATGTATATATATACAAGAAAGGCAAAAATTTTGTTCAATTTTTCTTTTTGCCTGCGTAGTAAATAGGAGAAAGTTTGGCACGTATCTTCTTGATAATATTGTTTAAAGTGGTTCTTGAAACGTTGTTCATCTTGGCAACTTCATGTAAGTTGAAAAATTTAAGTTGCTCACATATATTTTGCCATTCCTTTGGTAAAACCGAGATCATATAGTCTACATCAATGCGTTTTGTTATTTCACTCTCAAGTAGCTCTGTTACATCAATGCTAATATAGTTATTGATGTCACGTTTTGCACATCGCTGTTTCTTTAACAGGTTAATAGCTTTATTTTCAGTTAATCTTGCTACAAAGGTGTTAAAGCTACTTTTATCTTCATCATACTGATCAAGGCATGGCCAAATTTCACAGAAGAGTTCTTGCTCAAGATCTTCGTGAGCTTCATTAATAAAGCACTTAGCAAGTTTCAGTCTATAAGCTTGATATTTTACATTTTTAATAACTATATGGTAGTTTTGTAATTTCATAACTTTCCTTAAAAACAAATTGATGCTTTTAAGGATGAGAGTTATTAATGCTGTTATGTAGGACAGGAGCAAAAATAAATAATACTGATGCGATTTTTAATCTATTGATATTCTGTTATTTTTTTTTGAGAATAATACTGATGCAATTTAAAATAATACAGTTTAGGTTTTTGGAACCTATTTTAAATGGATTTCAATATTTTAAGAATGGGTAGCTCAGGCTTCCTAAAGTTATATTAAAAATATATAAGAATTTCATATTTTGAAATTCAATATCACCTAAAGAGCTAAAAATGTGGATTTCGCTATTAAAAGAATAGCTTAAATTTTTAAGAGGAAAATAGTTGAAAAGTATGCTCTCTATAACCTTAAGTTCCGTTCCTAATTACTGGCTTCCTAAATCAGGAATTAGGAATCAGGAATCTAGAACTAGCCTGTATGGCGGGTTTTCACCATGCGTTCCTAAAACCGTTCCTAGGAACGGCATATCTGAAGTCCGCCAATATGGAGGATTCTAGCTTCCTGAAACCCTTATATATAATATATATATATAATACATATATAAAAATATACACATATATAAAAACATATAAAATATAAGATTAGAATAATAAAAAAACCTCTAAAAGTAGAAAAATCATGTTTAGAAGGTTTTCAAATTCAAGAATTATAAAAAATTTTTCAAAAATTGAAGATTTTTTGGACAAAAATTTTCCAAATCTTGTATATATATGTACACAACAATTGAAAGCTCACTGGATCTTGGCAAACAAACTGGCTGTAAAAGAGTTTTCATGTTAGTTTTTAGTTGTTAAATTTCGAAAATTAAAGATTTTTTGGACGTAATTTTTTCAAATCTTGTATATATATGTACCTGACGATTGAAAGGGGAATGCTTACACTAGATCTTGGTAAACAAACTGGTTGGACTATTTTACATGATGGAATAGTACAAAGTGGAAGTAAGAGTTTTCATGTTAGCAGGTTTAGTGGTGGTGGAATGCAGTTTTTAAATTTTCGTAATTGGCTTAATGCACTTAAGTATAAATTTCCAGGTATTGAAGTTGTGTACTTTGAAGAAGTGAGAAGACATCTAGGAACTGATGCTGCACATATCTATGGAGGGTTTTTAGCACACCTTTCTGCTTGGTGTGAGGAAAGCAATATTCCCTATCAAGGTGTTTCGGTTAAGACTATTAAACGTTTTATAACTGGCAAGGGTAATGCAAGTAAAGCTGATGTCATTGAGGCAGTACAGGAAAAGGGTTTTTGTCCAATGGATGATAATGAAGCGGACTCTTTAGCTTTAATGTTCTATGTTATGAATTTTAGTAAAGATTTTAATATATTAAAAACACCATAGAAAGTGGGTCCTTCCAGCCATGCTGGCGGGTTTGGTGGTCCTGACCTCGGGCCTTCTTTAGCGTTAGATATATTTCAAATGTTAACTACTTACGAAATTATAGCTGAGCAGTGCTAAAAAGGAGAAAAAAAGGTGAGAATTACGCAAGCAGAGTGGGCAAGGGAAAAAGGGTTTTCGAGGCAATATGTCTGTTCTTTAGTAAAAAAAGGAATAGTTGAGCTGGAAGATGGACTTATTGACCGAGAACAAGCAAATGAAGCGGTAGCAGCAATAAGAGATCCAAGTCAACCACTTAGGAGAAAAGAGCGCGGAGAAAAACTTTCAACGATATTGCTAAAAACGCGAATAAAAAATGAAACGGAGCGTGGTAAACTTTTGGAAGCTAAAGTGAAAGCTGAAATAGGCAAATTTGTGTCAATTGAAGAGGTAAAAACTGAAGCATTTAACGTAGCAAGAGTTGTTCGTAATAATTTGCTTAATATTCCAAATAGAGTTTCAGCGCTGCTTGCATCACTGAGTGACACTGAAAAGATTCATATGGTGCTAACTGAAGAGATTACAAACTCACTCCAAGAATTATCTAACAATAGATTTCAAATATAAAAAGATTTTGAATGTAAAATGGCTGATAACTTAAGTTTAGAGTTAATAAAGTGTCTCATCAATCAACCTGGATTAGATGTTAATGTTAGAGGATTAAACGGAAAAACCCCACTACATTGCGCTATAGAGTTTGACGAGTTAAGCATGGTGGATCTGCTGCTCACGAAAAAGAATATTAATCCTTTTGTGGAAGATAATGATGGCAGAACATCTCTTGATTACGCCAAAGAAGGGAAAAAAGCAGAAATATTGAAAGCGCTAATTAATAACAAATACGGGTCAGAACAAGATAGTTTACTTCATTTAGCTGCAATGATAGGTGAAATTAATGCAG
>NZ_LYUY01000063.1:0-7970 GCF_001675785.1 Wolbachia endosymbiont of Nomada ferruginata | reverse complement strand
ATTCTCTTCTATTTGTCATATTTTGAAAAAACGTTTTATTTTACTCCAAAAACGTCTTAACTTTCTCTCTACTTTTTCTGGACTACTCCGAATCGGTTGACAAATTGGACGTTTGATAAGCATAATTTGGAGCTTCTTGTGTAATGACTATATCATGAGCGTGACTCTCTCTTAATCCTGATGCAGTAATAGTAACAAATTTACAATTTTTTTTCATCTCTTCTATATTCCTATTACCAGTATACCCCATTGCAGCTTGCAATCCGCCAATCAATTGATGGATTACTCCTGAAGCTGGACCTTTGAATGGAACTCTTCCTTCCACTCCTTGTGGAACTAATTTGAGTTTTGAATCTTTATCTTGAAAATAACGGCTAGCTGAACCTCGTTTCATTGCACTAATAGATCCCATTCCTCGATAGCCTTTATATGCTCTGCCCTTATACATAATAATCTCACCTGGGCTTTCGTCAGTGCCAGCAAAAATCGAACCAATCATCACAGAGTCAGCACCAGCTGCAATAGCTTTTGCAACATCTCCTGAGTATTTTACCCCACCATCAGCAATTAGTCTGACGTTTCTTGCTCTACACGCCTCTGCAACATTCTTGATTGCAGAGAATTGTGGCACACCAACACCTGTAACTATTCTGGTTGTACAGATTGATCCTGGTCCTATTCCAACCTTCACTGCATCAACACCCGCATCAATCAACGCTTCAGCAGCCTCCTTTGTTGCAATGTTTCCGCCAATTAATTGCGTATTAGGATACATCTTTTTTATTTCCCTAATGGTATTGATAACGTTTTCGGAATGACCGTGAGCAGTATCCACAACAACTACATCAACTTCTTCTCCGATCAAAGCTTCACATCTGTCTATACCATCTTTTTTACCAGTGCCAATTGCAGCGGCAACTCTGAGACGCCCTTTACTGTCTTTACATGAATTTGGGTATCTATTGTATTTTTCAATGTCTTTAACCGTAATTAAACCTATACAACAAGAATTTTCATCTACGACCAAAAGCTTTTCTATTCTATTTTCATGCAACAATTTCATTGCTGAGGCACTATTCACTCCCTGCTCCCGCACTGTCACTAACTTATCTTTTGTCATCACTTCGGAAACTTTTACATTCATGTTCTGGTCTTCAATAAATCTCACATCTCGGTTAGTTAAAATTCCAACTAACTTGCGTTGATCGACTACAGGAATGCCAGAATAATTGTGCTCTCTCATTAATGAAATTGCTTCCGCAACTGTTTTATCCGGTGAAATCGTAATTGGGTTATACACGATCCAACTTTCATATTTTTTCACCCTTCTTACTTCTAAAACTTGTTCATCTATTGATAAATTCTTATGTATGCAACCTATCCCTCCATGTTGGGCAATAGCTATTGCAAAGCCCGATTCAGTAACAGTATCCATTGCAGAGGATATGAGAGGGATATTTAGTTCTATACTATTTGTTAAATAAGTTTTTGTATCTGCATCGCAAGGCAATATATTAGAATAGGCTGGCAAAAGAAGTATATCGTCAAACGAATAACAAGCTTCCATTTTTTTCATAGGCTTTATTTAAAGCTTATACGCCAATTAATTAAATTGCAATAGGCAAAATTAGCTAGGAGCCTTTAATTGTATAGCTCTAACTGTTTTTAGGAGATAGAAAAGCTATATGGTTGCTAATACATTTTATTGCAGAATAAGCATTCTATAGCTAACCCAAGAAAGGTTTCCCTACGTCATACCACGATTCATTCGCGGTATCTCTAGATCCCGCTAACAAGCAGCGGGATGACGGTTCTTCAAATCGTTAAGGTGTCATCCAAGCCTCCTATGATGTCATTCCAGTGTCCCTATGATGTCATCCCAGTGCCCAGACACTGGGATCCAGGAATTTTATTAAGTATAAAAGTAGCCGTTTTATGTTAAAATACAACGTTTTAATGATTATGAAAAAGCTGGATTCCAGACTGGAATGACATCGTTTACTATGTGCCATATTGCAATGTTCGTACAGTAAGTCATAGGATGACAGAAGCGGAGCTATAGAAGCTGGTGTAGCTCTGTCGTATAGCTCTCACTGTTTTTAGGGGATAGAAGAGATACCAGAATATATAGCTGCTAATACATTTTATTGCACAATAAGCATTCTACATTATTTGCCAGCAAACAAAACTGCTCAATAGTTAAGTTTTCTGGGCGTTCGTTTCCACTCAATTTAGCGTTTTCAAAGATGATTTCAGGGCGGTTCGTTATATTTTGCAAGCTATTTCTCAGCATCTTTCTTCTTTGAGAAAAAACAGCACGTGTTAATCTTGTTAAGGTTTCCAAATTTACTGCAAATTTTGGGATAGGCAAAGGATTTACTGTAATTACTGAAGAATGTATTTTTGGTCTTGGAAAAAACTCTTTAGGTTCAATATCAAATTCCTTTTTTATATCACATAGCAACTGGCTTAGCACTGATAAGGAACCATAATCTTTAGAATTGGGTCTTGCCGTAATGCGATCTGCTACCTCTTTTTGAAACATTAATGTCAAGTTCGTAAAAAATTTTATATTATTTAACCACTTTAAAAATAACACTACCGAGATATTGTAAGGCAAGTTAGCAATAACTTTAACTGGGCGCTCTATCAGCTCTTCTTCTGTAACATGCAGTGCATCTGCTTCTATAATTCTATACTTTCCTTGATGCTCATTTAGCAGTTGGTCATGGTGTTTTACTAAATCTCTATCTTTTTCTATAGAAAGTAGAGACTTTGGATTATGCACCAATATTTCTCTTGTTAATGCACCATATCCAGGACCAATTTCAATGACATTAAAATTTTCCAGACTACCAGCTAAAGCGACGATTTTTTTTGTTATCTCACTCGATAAAATAAAATTTTGCCCTAGACTCTTTTTTGGCTTCAGTAAAAATTTTTTCATATTATTTTCATTATACAGTATTTTAAAAATTAGTTGACTAAAATTCATTGATAATTGTATATTATTAATGTGTTTAACGCCGGCTTAGCTCAATTGGTAGAGCAACTGACTTGTAATCAGTAGGTTGTCAGTTCAAGTCCGACAGCCGGCACTCTCACTCATATAAGTAAAGTTGATGTCCTTTTTAATAGTAGCAAATTGGAAAATGAATGGAATGCGTTCTTCATTTGTTGACTTTATAGGCAAACTTAACGACAAGAGCAACGAAATTACCTCTAAATTAGTAATTTGCCCTCCTTTTACGTCATTTCCAAGCAGTATAGAGTTGAACAATAATATTAATATAGGAGCACAGAATTGCCATCATAAAAAGTTCGGTTCTTACACAGGTGAAATTAGCGCAGAAATGTTAAAAGAACTAGGGTGTACTTACGTAATACTTGGGCATTCTGAAAGGGCCAATGAAAAAGATAGTGAAATAAAACTTAAGTCAGAAATAGCAATAGAATCAGGCTTACACCCAATTATCTGTGTAGGTGAAAATTCAGAAGATTATAAGAATGAAAAAACAAAAGAAGTAATAGAATATCAATGCAAAAACCGCTTGCCAACACACGGTGAATATACCGTAGCATATGAGCCAATATGGGCAATAGGCACAGGTCATGTGCCAAATAATGATACAATTGCTGAGGTGATAGAGGTAATAAAATTGTGTACTAGTAAAAAACACATTATATATGGTGGTTCAGTCAGTTCAGAAAATATAGAAAATTTGTTAAATATTTCAAATTTATCAGGAGTTTTAATTGGCAGTGCAAGCTTAGATTTCGATCACTTTTATAAAATCATACAACAGGTTGAAAAAAAGTTTTCTCTTATCAATTCTAAAATCAGTAACTAAGAATCCTATGACAAATGGCATCATTTCAGTATCAAGTATATATCTGTACGAGCATCTAGTAAAACGACATAGCTAAAGTAATCTAGAAAATTAACGATATTTTATTCCCCGGTGAACGCTCTATTTTGTTTTCCAACTCTAGTTCCAAAAGAGCCATTAGAGCTATGTTGGTAGAAAGTCCGCTTGCTAATATAAGTTCATCTATATCAACAGGTACAGAGTTAATATGATCAACTATAACAGATTTTGCCTGTTGTAATTTTTCTTGTTTTTGGTTAACAAAATGGTGCTCAACATCAAATAGGTTTTTTTGCTGCGGAGGTAAACTAAACCTAATACTCTCTATTATGTCATCAGCGGATTCGATAAGCTTAGCACCGTTTTTAATTAAATAATTACTACCACTACAGCGTGAATCTAAAGGGAAACCAGAAACTGCAAACACCTCTCTCCCTTGATTTAAAGCAAAATCTGCTGTTATTAGAGAGCCAGAACGTTTCGATGCTTCAATCACTGCAACACCCAGCGATAGGCCAGATATAATTCGATTCCTTTGAGGAAAATATTGAGGCTTTGGTTTAGTAGCAAATGGAAGCTCAGTAATTACTAAACCACCATTCCCAGTGATTTTTTTGTATAGATCAAAATTCTCTTTTGGATACACCACATCAATTCCGCTTGCTGTAACAGCAATAGTGGGATGATTTTTGTATATTACACTGTTTGCTGCAGTATCGATTCCTTTTGCAAGTCCAGAAACGATAATAAAACCAGCTTCGCTTAAATCAAGTGCCAACTTATTGGCAAAATTTCTTCCATTCATCGAAGAGTTACGCCCACCGATTATTGCAATTATCTCACGGCTTAATAATGATATATCACCAAACGCAGTTATTACAGGAGGACAATTAGAGATATTTCTTAAAAGATCAGGGTAATCTGGGTCACATGCAGGTATAATTTTAGCTCCAATTCTTTCTGCATTATTGATTTCTTCTCGTGCATCTTGAATGCCATACACCTTATTATTAGCCACCCTATTGAGATATTTCAACACCTCATCTAGCGATCCATGTGTTCTTAGTATACTAAAAAACTTTATTGGTCCTATAGTTCTAGCCAAGCTTAACCATACTTCTAATTCTTTGTTGTTCAATTTATTTATCTTCATAAAAGGCTTGAATTTCTTATCAATTTAGTGTACCCAAGATAATGCAAATATACAGTGTTTTATGACGCATTTTGTTACAGATAAATGCATAAAATGTAAATATACGGACTGTGTGGAAGTATGTCCCGTTGACTGCTTCTATGAAGGTAAAAACATGCTCGTGATTAATCCAGATGAATGTATTGATTGCGGAGTGTGCATACCTGAGTGTCCGGTGGATGCAATTGTAACTGATGATTCCATAAAAGATATTTTAGAACTAGATGAAGAGTTGCTGAGCAGCGAACAAAAAACTTTCAAGTCATTTTACAACATAAACGTAGAATACTCACAAAAATGGCCAAATATCACAGCTAAAAAACAACCTCTCTATACTGCAGAAGAGTATAAGGAAAAAAAGGATAAAACAACTTATTTTGATGAAAATTTAGAATAATATTAACAAAGAAAAAGATCAGACTCCTTGCATAACCATATGAAAAACTAGCAACTCACTCTTCTTTGTCATTCCAGCGCGTGACGCACAATCGTACGAACATTGCAATTTGCAGGTGGCAGATGGTGTCATGCAAGTAGCTGACACTGGTTTCCATCCAAAAGGGCAGTGCCTCTATGATGTCATCCCAGTGGCCTCTATGATGTCATCCGAGTAGCCTTCTATGATGTCATCCCAGTCCCTGACACTGGGATCCAGAAAAAAGAATGGTGTCATTCCAGTGCCCAGACACTGGAATCCAGACTTTCCGTAAAAACGTTATATTTTAACATAACACTTTATATGCTCACCAACTTAGTGCTAATCAAAATCCTGGATCCAAGTAGTCAGGGCACTGGGATGACACCATTTGTTGTATCTTAACAAAACAAACGTTCGTACAGTTGTGCATAGGATAGAGCTATAGAATTTTTCAAAGCGTTTTTTCTATTGAAGATAAGAGCATCTTTTATATATGCTATGTAGTAAAACATAGAATGCCCATGATTCCAACTATAGCAATTTTAAGTGGTGGATTTTCTTGTGAGAGAGAAGTGTCGCTTATGAGCGGAAAAGCAGTAAAGAAAGCGCTCGATAGCCTTTCATATAATGCAATAGAAATAGATGTTGACAGCAACGTTGCTGAAAAGCTTAGAAAAATTAATCCTGAGCTTGCTTTTATTGCTCTGCATGGACCTTATGGTGAAGATGGCTGCATTCAAGGTTTATTGGAGATTTTAGGTATAAAATATACACACTCAGGAGTTATGGCTTCTGCTGTTGCTATGAATAAAGTGATGTCAAAGCATATATTTCGGTCCCTTAGTATTGATACTCCAAAAGGTTATGTAATTAGCCGAGAAGATGTACTAAAAAATAATATTAAAATCGATTATCCGTACGTCTTAAAACCAATTAATGAAGGTTCAAGTATTGGAGTGTACATAATTTTCTCGCACGAGGATTACTTAGAACTGAAAGATAATAGTTCTACTATAATGGAAAAGATGATCGTAGAAGAATACATACCGGGCATAGAGTTACATACTGCTGTATTGCTGGATGAAGCAATTGGCACTATAGAAGTACGACCAAAAAATAAATTCTATGATTATGAAGCAAAGTATACAGATGGATTTGCAGAACATATATTTCCTGCTAAAATTCCTGACAATATATATAAAATGACCTTGGAACACGCACTGAAAGTTCATCAATTTTTAGGATGCAAAACTATTTCCCGCTCAGATTTCCGTTATAATCCCAAAAATAACACTTTAAAAATGCTTGAGATTAATACACATCCTGGCTTTACTGAGTTATCGTTAGTGCCAGAAATTGCAAAATTGGCAAAAGGAATCAATTTTAATGAATTAGTTAAAATTATTATTGAAGATAGTTTGCAGCACAAAAATATTAGGGATTTAAGTCATGTTGAGCAGTATTACTAGAAGCCAAAGGAGTTTTTTGCGCAAGTGTGCCTTGGTTATTATCACAGCACTTTTTCTTACGCTAATACTCTACAGCTCACTTGATAAAATAATAAATCGATTTAATTACTACTTTACTTGGTATAATGACTGCCTATCTAGTTTATTACTCAGTAGTGGATTTTCAATCGACGAAGTAGTCGTGAGCGGCAATAAATTTACAAACAAAAAGGATATTCTAAGTTTGACAGATAGAACGCAACCTATCCTGTATATATCACTTTCAAAACTTGCCGGTAACATACAATCCGTAAGCAGGTGGATAAAACACGTAAGAGTTCACAGAATTTTGCCCAATACTCTACACATTAATATAGATGAGCATAAACCGTTTGCTCTCTGGAAAGATAATAACAAAACCTCGGTAATTGATTTTGAAGGTAAAGTGATCGTAGATGACTATCTAGTAGATGATCTTGTTGTAATTACAGGACAAAACTCGTTATCAAACCTAGAATTTGTTAGAGATGTGTTGGAGAGTAAAACTCAATTAAGAGACCACATTTCTTCTTTTGCTTATATAGGGAATAGAAGATGGAATATCATACTTGATAACGATTCCACAGTAAAACTGCCTGAAGATAACCCTTATAGTGCATGGGACTATTTAAACCACTTACACAATACAACTGATTTTACTTTCAGCGATTGGAGTATTATTGATATGCGTATTACTGATAAAATCTTTGTGAAGAGGTGATCTGCTGTCATCCAAGCAGCGGGATACTTAACCGTCATACCGCGATTCATTCGCGGTATTCAGCCGTTAACAAGCAGCGGAATGACAGCAATCCTACGTCATACCGCGATTCATTCACGGTATCTCTTGGCATAGATCCCGCTAACACGTAGCGGGATGACGGTTGTCGTTTAGCTATAAATATTTAAGAAATTTACCAAACGAAAAAAAAGGCAAAAGAAGCCCCGTGGTTGGCTAATTACTTACATTATACTTTCAAGTATGGCGTTTTTTTATTCTAAAC
>NZ_LYUY01000062.1:0-8040 GCF_001675785.1 Wolbachia endosymbiont of Nomada ferruginata | reverse complement strand
ATTCTCTCAAGCTTTGCTGAGAGCCCTCTAATTTCAACAATAAATCTTCCACTACTTAATGTCACTTTACCAAAAATTCCTGAATGTAGATTCATTGTTCCCTGGGTCAAGTCTTTATAATTCACAAGAAATATTTCAATATTTGCAAAGTCGTACTTTCCTGATAAAACATCTTCTTCTTTAATATCAGCACTATTTAATATCCCTTCAATTTCTAGATTATCAGTTTTTAAATCGCTGTTTAATATTATACTACTGGCTGTAAATCCACTTGAAGATTTATAGAGTATATTATCAATATTTAAATCTTCATCATAGTCAGTGAATCCCATTACTTCTCCACCTGCGAGCTTTAATTTCCAGCACGTAGCGGTGGTAAGTAATTCTCCAGCTAAATGATTTTTTAGTGTGGTTTGCATAGGGGCCTCCTGCTTAATTGATTAAATTTGAAAGTAGCTATACGGCCAGTAGAATAAGGGCAGTGTGTTCTTTTCTCATCATCTAAGTAGCCATAAAGCGTCATTCCGGTGACCATAGGGTGTCATTCCAGTGCTTGACACTGGAATCCAGGAAATTTTGCTTGTAAGTAAGCAAACTGATTTGGTGAGCATAAAAAGTGGCTGATCTTATGCTGAATAAACGCTTTTGATGAAGTTGCATGGAAAGCTGGATCCCAGTGTCTGGGCACTGGGATGACATCCTTCTTGGTGGAGTGTCCTCAAATCACAATGTTCGTACAGTTGTGTGTCACACACTGGGATGACAGGAGAGAGGACACCATATGTTTATTTGATCGACAAATAAACACTAACAGACAAGAATACACCACAGTTAACTGTGGTGTGTACTGGCTGGTTAGAAAGAAAACTTCACACCAGTAAGAAGGAGAATTCCTTGGTTAGAAGGTACATCAGCATCAGACTCATCTTTCAGCTTACCTGTTTCGTTAGTCATAAAATAATGGAGAGCTGCGTAAGGAACAAATTTGCTCTTACTGCATGCAGGAGACAGATCATATTGAACGCCAAGTGCACCATCATGAAGCATATCTTTGTCATTCATTCTGCTGCCAAAGTACGTCAAACTTGTGTAGATATTCTCATGTTGATACCCAGCTCCTACAGTCCAATACATGGTATTGTTATCGAATTGAGCTAAGCCTTTAATTCTTTCATACTCTTTATTGTCCTTACTTTGATCTTGAGGATCCTTTTCAGGAATTTGTTTATAGTCATCATTACCTTTTATTTTAATACCCTTCGGTTGACCAGATTTGCCCAAGTATGCAAAAGAGGCAGCAAATTTTATGCCTTGATCTTCATTAATCTTATAATCAGCGCTTACACCCAAATTAACACCCATCAGATCATTATACTCCACAAATTCCTTATAAAGATGCTTATCTTTACTTGGTTGCTTTGGAAAGCCATATTCACCAACTGCAGAAGTTTTAACTTTTATGTTATGTTTATCAAAGTCATATTCATATGATGCACCAGCACTTACTATGTGCTCATAGTCTGGACCGACATGCTTTATCTCTTCTTTATGCTTTATCACCTTGGTACCACTTATATCCTCCTCAAAAGGAACTGTTTCTTTTACAGTAAACAAACTACTATCATAACGAGGTGCATAACTGATACCAAACCTTGCGCCCATATAATTTGGTGAGTAGTAAGCAACTCTAAATGGCAGTGTAGTCATAACGCCTTTGTTATATTTCCCTGCCATGCGGAAAGAGAATTTTTCACTTTCACTCGAAAAACTTTCAGTGTAAAGACGTGGTGTTACATAAAATGGAAAGCTTGCAGCGCTTCCTTCTAAGTTCACTTTTCTGAACCAATCACTATCTGCAGCTCCGTCAACAGTTGCAATTCTTGTTGCATCAAGTCTCATCAGAGCCTCAGGACCAAATTGATAACCAAGCTTCACGTCACCATATTTTGAGTTAACAAACACATGCGCACTTCTGCCTTTTGCAGCATAAACACCCTGTGAAGCTCCCTTACCTTCGGTCACTGGGACATGAAACTGCACGTCAGCACCATAAAGAAGACCTAAATCTTCATTCTTATTTTCTGCTCTGAGGTGCAATATTGCATCAGCAATCATACCCATATCGTTGCTGTAATCACCAATATTTCCTATTCCTTCATAGAATATTGGATTTGCTCCTCTTGTTATATCTGGAGTGGCATCATAATACTCTGTAGATCTGTTTGGCATAACGTTATAACGTTTATAATCTGCGCCACTTGGTCCAGCTTTGCCATAACCTTGAGCATCAACAACACCACCAAAAGTTATTCTTAAATTACTTTGCCCTTGATTGGTATCGATAATATCAACTCCACCAACTGAAACAACAGGACTTGCCTTACCTTTTTCCTCTGTATTTTTATTAACAACTTTTACATCCTTCTTTACATCTTTAGCTTCAACTTTAGCATTCTTAGTTTTAGAACGCTTAGTTTTTGAAACTTTACCTTTTTCTATATTAGAATTCTTAGCGTTTAGAGCTTTCGCTTTTGAATCCTCTATAAGCTTTGCTTTTTTCTCATTTGCTAGCCTGATCTCCTCTTTTTTCTTCTGCTCGGCTGCTAATCTCATCTCCTCCTTTTTCTTAAGCTCTTCAGCTTTTTTTCTTGGATCAGCATTACATATTCTGTCCATCTTTTCTTTCAGTTTTTTATTTGATGTTTTCATAACTTCTGTTTTTCCAGAAGTTTTTGTGCTCTCTTGCTTTTTTATTTCCTTCATACTCTCATCAGGAAAGTCAGCTGCAAAACTGCTGAAAGAACATAAAGTTAATAAAGAAACTAGAGCAGTTCTAGTATACATAGACTTTTTCATGAAGTGCCCCCAAAAAATTTCGAAATCATATCTTAAATGTAAATAGTATAAAAATGTTGAAAATTCAACTTAAAGCAACCTTATAACGAAAATAAAAGTAAAATGCAATACCTTAAAAGCAACTTTCTTAATATGCTCAACGTGTATATTAACCAAAATTTAGTACAGAGGTTCGCTTGTTAGTGCATTATAACTCGACTATTTATTCTATGGAAGTAAAATTTTTCCACCACAAGTTCTTTCCCATTCTTCTTTAAATTTCTTTAGGTATTCTTTTTTTTCGCACTCTAAAAGCAGCTCTTCCGCACTTTTGTTGTAGCTTTCAGTAGTAATCCTTCCCTGATGATGCATGAACCTTAAGTAAATCAAATAAGTGTTAATTACATCTGTTTCACAATAATCTCGAATCTCTTGTATCTTGCCGCTATCGTATAAGTCCATAACTTGTGACCCATCAACTCCAATCTTACCAGGAAGATTAAATGCTGCACAAACTTCGTTCATTTTTACTCTCGCAGAAGCTCCAAAATCAGAGAGGGATTCAAGTAAGTCACAATGCCAATCACTGCTATATCTCTGATTGTAACTATTCCACTTATCGCCAGCTTTATGAAAATATTCCGCTTGAATGCCATGGACCATAGCACGATACTTCAGCACTGGTATATCAAAAGTGCGTCCGTTGAACGAAACTAATCTTGGCTTTTTCTCTGATATGTAGTTAAAAAATCCTTTCACTAGCTCCTTTTCACTGGAATTTAGTGTGCCTCCAGATCTTATTTCTTGCAGTGTGAACACCTCATAACCACTCTGGTAGCTTATATTGCAAAGTAAAAAACTAATAACTACAACAAGGTGAAAAGGCTGACGCAGAAAAGAGTTTTGCCCGTTTGTTATTTCAAGATGATATTTTGTTAATGCATCCCTCTTCTCTTCTACACTACTATCATCACTAATATTGAGTAAATTTTTGCAGGAATTTACATCTGGTATAGTTTCAATATCAAATACCAATAAAGAATTAAGCATTGCCTATATACTCCTCCGGACGGTCGATCCAAGGTCGCACTTTCACAAATAAAAAGAGGTGTACCTTGCACTCAAATAATTTTTCTAGTTCAGCACGCGCTTCGATATTAATTTTTTTAATATTACTGCCATCTTTTCCTAGCACTATTTTTTTATGACTATCTTTCAACACAAATATGATCTGCTTGATGACTAAACTCTTATCTTTTTTTTCCTCAAATTGTTCAGTTATAACAGCTGTAGAGTATGGCAATTCTTCACGCAAGTTCAAGAATAATTTTTCTCTCGTAATTTCTGCTGATAAAAAATTTGTCGAGGAATCGGTTATTTGATCTTCTTCATAAAACCAGGAGCTCACCGATGCAACTTCAGACAAGTAATTCATCAAATCAGAAAGTCCATCATTCTTTAATGCTGATATCATAAAAACCTTTTCAAATTTATAAAGCAAATTCAGATGCTCATGCGCCATCTTTAATTCAGGCCTTTTTACCAAATCAGTTTTATTGATAACCAAAATGCATCTGCCTTTTGTGCGCTGCAGCCGCATAAATATAGTCTTAATTCTTTCTATATTTTTCAAATAATTGCTTACATCAACAAGCAACAAAGTGATGTCACTATCCTTAACTGCCGACCATGCAGATTTGACTAAAGCTTTTTCAAGTTTTGTTTCTGCTGAGAAAATTCCTGGGGAGTCAGTAAAGACAATTTGTGTGTTGTTGCATGTTGCAACACCCCTTATTTGCGTCCTTGTTGTTTGCACTTTAGGGGTGACAATTGCAATTTTCTTGCCTATGATGCTGTTAATTAATGTAGACTTCCCAGCATTTGGTAAGCCAGCTATGGTTACAAATAAGCATTTTTGTTCTTTCACAAAGAAAATTATAAAGAAAACTGAATGCCCGCGTCAAGCTACTTATATGACAAGAAGGATGACAGAACCCTTTTTGGTTAGCATGCAAAAAGGAAAAAAACTTATTCTACAAATTAAAAATACAATATACTCAAAAACTTTTCAGAAAATCCATAGGAGGGTTTGCTAATGAAGGCTCTTAAGTTGACGCCATTGCCTGAACGACTGCTTGATTTAAGGGTAACGTTTTAACCATAAGGTCACTAACTCCTTAATATGTGTGTTCATAATTTGATTTTCCACGAAAGACATAATAGCAATAACCAGTGTAAGTTAAAATGATTGGTAAAAGCGGTATTATAACAATGAGCATTAAAGATAAACTTGGCCCAGAAGCAGCTGCATCCAGAATGGTATATTGAAAAGGTATAATCCATGGGTAGATACTAATTCCTAAACCTAAATATCCCATAAAAAAAATAGCAATACTGAGAAAGAATGGACGGTACTCCCGTTTAGTATTCTGAAGATCAAACCACAGCATGAAAAATAGCCAAGATGTGAGTAATGGAATAGAAAATAAATAATAAAAATTTGGCATGCTAAACCAAAAGTTTTTAATACGTTCATTTAAAAATGGTGTCACTACACTCACTAGTCCCATGAAAATACCTACAAAACCAAGCGTATAAGAAGCAACCTTGCGTGCCCATTCTTGTGTTATATTTTCTGTCTTCATTATGAGCCATGTAGAACCTAAAAGTGCATATCCAAATATCACAGCAATGCCTGTCATTACACTAAAAGCACTTGCCCAATCAAATTGGCCACCAGAAAAGTTGCGTCCGTTTACTTCTACACCATGTATAAATGCACCTAAAATCATGCCTTGGCAAAATGCAGCACCAAGTGACCCAAAATGAAAGGCATAATCCCATAATCGCCTGTATTTTCCTTCTGCCTTAAAACGAAACTCAAAGGATACTCCGCGCACTATAAGGCCAAGCAGCATAATAATGATTGGAATATAAAAAGCAGGCATTAATATTGAATATGCAAGAGGAAAAGCAGCAAACAACCCTCCACCACCCAATACCAACCATGTTTCGTTTCCATCCCAAAATGGTGCAATTGAGCTTATCATGTGATCACGGCATTTATCTGACGGTGCAAAAGGAAGTAAAATACCAATACCTAAATCAAACCCATCCATTAAAATATACAGTAAAACAGCTATGGCAATTAGTAATCCCCAGATTAGGGGTAAATTAATTAAGGAAGAAAAATCAAACATGATTGTTGTCCTTTCCAGATGTACCAGCATCAATCACTGAAGCTCCAATACCGTGTTTATAAAATTGCTCTTCTTCTTTAATGACAGGAATTCCTTTATATATAAGTTTTAGGATATAGTAACTGCCTGCTCCAAATATAAGGGTATACATAACGATAAATGCAATCAAAGACCATGCAACCTGAGGACCGGTAATCGCAGGTGAAAATGATTCAATTGTGCGCATAATTCCATATACAGTGTAAGGTTGACGACCAATTTCAGTAGTAAACCAACCTGCAAGTAACGCTATGAACCCAGACGGCATCATTGATATCCACCATCCATGTAAGAAACAACTTTGGAATAATTTGCCACGAAGATACTGTATAACACTTACTAACCCAATTATGATCATTAAAATTCCAACTCCAACCATTATACGGAAGGACCAGAATACCCATACTACAGGTGGTCTATCTTCTTTTTTCCATTCCTTTAATCCTTTTACTTCTCCTAAAAAATCATGTGTTAAGATCAAGCTGGCAAGATTAGGAATTTTTATCTCGTAGTGATTAATTTCATTTTGCTGATCCGGATAAGCAAATAAAAGTAAGCCAGCCCCTTTTTCGGTTTCCCATATACCTTCCATTGCAGCAATCTTAGCAGGTTGATGCTTTAGAGTATTTAATCCATGCTTATCCCCCACAAACAACTGAAATGGTGCAGCTAAAGCTACCATAATGGTTGCCATACCAAACATAATTCTTGCTTGAGGAGCATGTTGCGTTTTCCAAAGATAAAACGCCCCTACACCGCCCACCACGAACGCTGTTGTAAGATAGGCTGCTGTTACCATATGAATAAAGCGATAAGGGAAAGAAGGATTAAAAATAATCTCTAACCAATTGGTTGGATATAGGAGACCATTCTCACCAATCGTGAATCCAGTGGGTGTTTGCATCCAGCTGTTGGCTGCAATAATCCAAAAAGCTGAAATAAGCGTTCCCACTGCAACAATACAAGTAGAAGCAAAGTGCATACGAGGACTTACCCTATTCCATCCAAATAGCATAATACTCAAAAAAGATGCCTCCAGAAAAAAGGCTGTTAAAACCTCAAAGGAAAATAGAGGGCCGAGAACATTGGCTATGCGGTCAGAAAAAATCGACCAATTGGTACCGAGTTGATATGACATTACAACTCCAGATACCACTCCCATGCCAAAAGCAACGGCAAAAATCTTGATCCAGAATTTATAAACATCACGGAAACGTGTATCACCAGTCTTAAGCCAACACCATTCCAAAAAGGCTAGAAAACTTGCAAGCCCGATCGTGAAAGCAGGAAATATAATGTGAAAGCCTATTGTGAAGGCAAACTGAATTCGAGCTAATAATAAAGGATCAAATTTAAACATTTTACCTAATACCCATGTATTACAAATAATAGCCAAATCTGCCTATAATTCAATCCATTTTTTCACAAAATTGACCTTACCCAGAAAAAGTAGAGAGAAAGTTAAGACGTTTTTGTCATGAGAATAAATTGTGCAGGAATACAACTGTTCTCCCTTGTCATACCGTCACGGTATCTCTAGATCCCGCTAACACGTAGCGGAATGACGATTGTCAGGCCAGCGCCCCTATGATGTCATCCCAGTGCTCCTTTTTTTGTCATCCCAGTGCCCAGACACTGGGATCCAGGAAACTTAGTTGCAAGTAATGCATTGGGTTTGGTGAGTATGGGTTTTGCGTTATAGAATGAAGCACTTTTGGTGAATTTATAAAGAAAGCTGGATCCCAGTGTCAAGCACTGGGATGACACCCTACTAGCAGAAGTTACTCTCAAATGTTTGTTCATGTTAGCTACAAACATTAAGAAATTTACCAAACGAAAAAAAAGGCAAAAGAAGCCCTAGTCATTGTCTATTTTCAGTATTGGTGTTTTTTAAGTCTTAAACGCTGCAATTTAGCTGCTTTTAAATGCAACTCACCTTAGTTTAAATGTTTAAGAAATTTACTAA